>WRKA01000128.1 GCA_009778265.1 Methanomassiliicoccaceae archaeon
TTCCGCGATCTCCGATGATGCGGAAGAACCGCCGATCAGTTTCCAGCCGCTGAGCTTCGGAAGTATCTCAGTTATCTCATTGGAGGACATAGGCATGGACCTCAGATAACGACCGGGAACGGTGTTCCCGGAAAGGACAACGCTCACCTTGTCCTTAGGGACCTTATGGCCGCGGCGTATCATATCGATAGTTAAGTAATCAACTTCCGCTCCGGCATCCATGGCCGCTCCGGCGACCGCACGCACCATCGGTGAAATATAGGGAGGAACGCCCAGCGCCGCCGGATCGTCGATGTATCCGTCCACTATGAGTACTCTGATATCAGACACGACTATTTCTCCGATAAATAATTCACATTAGATATAAATAGCAACAGTATTATTACTTATTTTGTATATTTCGAAGAAATACTACGAAATTCGTAATTTGAACGGTGGAGATAAGATGGCAGAGGAAGAGATGACGGTGGAAGAGCGTCTTGCAAAGGCAAAGCAGCCCGGCATAGACGCGATGATATTGCACAAGTATTACGGCGGAAAGATAGAGGTGGTACCGAAGGCCGCGGTACGCGACTTCAGCGATTTCGCCATATGGTATTCCCCGGGGGTCGCGGAACCGTGCAGGGCGATCAACAAGGATATCGAGGAGGTTTACGCGCATACGTGGAAGTGGAACACGGTCGCCGTGGTATCGGACGGAACTCGGGTCCTCGGACTAGGGGACATAGGGCCGGAGGCGGCGATGCCCGTCATGGAAGGAAAGGCGATGCTTTACAAATATCTCGGAGGCGTCGATTCCGTTCCCATATGTTTGGATACGAAAGATCCGGATAAGATAATCGAAGCTGTGAAGTTAATGGCGCCGTCGTTCGGCGGCATTAATCTTGAGGATATCTCGATGCCCAAGTGTTTCGACATTTTGGACACGTTAAGGAAAGAATGCAAGATCCCGGTGTGGCACGACGATCAGCAGGGTACCGCTACCGTCGAGGTCGCGGGTGCAATAAACGCGATGAAACTCGTCGGCAAGAAGATGGAAGAGGCCCACATCTGCATGGTGGGCGCCGGAGCGGCGAACATCGCGATAGCGAGACTTCTTCTGGCAACGGGATTCAAACCGCAGAACTTATGCATGGTGGATTCCAAGAGCATCCTGAACCTTGAAAGAGAAGAGATAAAAGATACGTTCAAACAGAAATGGGAGATCTGTCAGAAAACTAACGGTGCGGGTAAGAAGGGCGGTCTGAAGGAGGCGATGAAGGGTGCCGATATTGTTATAGCAGCGTCAAAGCCGGGACCGGGAACGATACCGGCGGAATACATCAAGCTGATGGCGAACGATCCTGTCGTCTTTGCAACGGCGAACCCCGTACCGGAGGTATGGCCGTGGGAAGCTAAGGAAGCCGGTGCCAAAATAGTCGCAACGGGACGTTCCGATTTCCCGAACCAGGTGAACAACTCGATGGGATTCCCCGCAATATTCAGAGGTACGCTGGACGTACGGGCGAAGACGATAACGGACGAGATGTGCATCGCCGCGGCAAAGGAATTGGCAAAGTGCGCCGAAGAGAAGGGAATGCACGAGGAATACATCATACCGACAATGAGCGAATGGGAAGTGTTCCCCAGAGAAGCCGTTGCGGTCGCGCTGAAGGCTCAGGAACAAGGCATCGCACGTCTGAAACTATCCAGACAGGAGATCTACGACCGTGCCGAATTCATGATCAAGAGATCCAGGGGTCTCACGGCGGACATGATGAAGAACGGTTTCATTCCCGACGCCGCTAAAGCGTACAAGTGATCGTAACGATCCCTTCAAACCATTTACTTTCTTATTATTTAAGATCGGAAAACGTTGTGTCGAAAGGCACAGATAAATGTAAGAAGTTTACAGAAGCGCTGACGATGTGCACTCGATGTTCTCGACCCCGGGTATGGAACGAAGGCCGTCCTCAAGTTTTGTTCCGACCGCTTCGTCGGAATCGTCGATCATGAATCCCGCGACCACTTTCTTCAATCCGAAAGCTACAGGTTCTATCTTCGTTTCGACTATAGAAACGCCGGCGGGCATAACGCCTTTCAGCGCTTCGACCACTGAATCCAAGGGAACGTCGGTGCTCTCGGGCATGAGGTCGTACGTTGCCATTATTTTGCCCATCAGATCACGGTCCTTTGAATCCGCATTTCTCGCATTCGTATGATATCCCCTGATCGCGGCACTTCGCGCATCTTCCGATCTCCGTACCGCCGCATTCGGGGCATTTGAAGAATGTGTTGCCGTGACCTAGAAGCCTGATCCCGCATGATGAACAGATCTTATCGGTTGCCATGAGCAGACCGATAATTTTGCTCATATATAAACAGCAATGGTCTTTTTCTCAATCGCGCACATGCCTTCGGGCGCACAGATGTTACCAATTCGAGAACGGCGGACGTTCCATGGAGATAAGGTCCGGGTACGTCCTTCTTTCTTCTTTGTTCCGTGCAAGGATCCATTGAAAATATGTTATCGCATAACTATCATAAAGCGAACCGTCGGTGGGCATGTTTATTAATTAATAAGATGTCGCAGTCGCATGCGCATCGCAATGGTCACGGACAGCTACCACCCGACGAGGGACGGCGTTGTTACGTCGATAGATATTGCGAAAGAGGGACTGGAGAAGCTGGGTCACGAGGTCGTCGTGATCGCTCCGGATCCCGGCGAGGAGCAAAGGAAAGAAGGCGTCCGTTATTTTCCGGCGGTCGAGTTCAAGAGTTATCCGGGATATTATGTTCCGATATATCCTTCGAACAAATCGGAGATACTGAGGTCCGTGGATCCGGATGTGATACACATTCACGGCGTGGCGATGATGGCCCTGAAGGGGTTGATAGCGGCAAGGAATCTGAAGGTACCGGCCGTGATGACATTTCACACGATGGTTGAAGATACGTTACAATTCTATTCTCCGCTGAAGAAGATGATGGAGGTCCAGAAAAGACTGATCTGGGTATACCTTAGAGGATTGCTCAAAAGACCGGACGCGCTGATAGCTCCGTCGGAGCATGCGATAGATACGCTGCTTGCCAAAGGCGTAAGGCCGAAGAGTTCGGCCGTCATACCGACAGGCGTCGACACCGAAAAATTAAGACCTGACCTTGACGGCACCGTCGTGAGAGAAAGATACGACCTTTGCGATGACAAGGTGGTGTTGTACGTCGGCCGTCTGTCGTATGAGAAGAATATAGAGACGGTGATCGATGCGCTGCGTTCCGTCGAGAACGTGAAACTTCTGATAGTCGGCAAAGGACCGGCGAAGGATCACCTCGAAAGGACGGCCGAAGCGGCCGGCGTTTCGGAAAGAGTGATATTCACCGGTTTCGTTAGTGATGACGAATTACCTTTGCATTATGCGGCCGCCGATCTGTTCATGACCGCGTCAAGATTTGAGACGCAGGGCCTGACAGTATTGGAGGCTTTGTCATGCGGCCTTCCGGTCGCATGCATCGACGAGGAGGTGTTCACCGATCTGATCAAGGACAACGTGAACGGCTTCATATTCGACGGCGGCGCCGAAGGATGTGCAGAGGCGATAAGAAGAGGGGTCTCCTGTGACGACACGATAAAAAGGAACGCAAGGGCGACGGCCGGATCGATGTCGGTCGATCTCTGTGCAAAAAAATTGGCGGAACTTTACGAAGACGTGATACGTAAAAGGAAAGAACGGAAATAAAACCGATCATCCTATGACGTTCTTGTAAACGTCCTCGATCTTTTCTATATTATCGTCCCAGTTGAACACTTCCGCCTGTATTCGGGCGGCTTTTGCGAGTTTTGCACGTTCATCCGCATCATCAAGCAGTCCGTTCATCGCATCCGCCAATGCTTTCGGGTCCTTCGGAGGAACGATAACCCCGCCGTCCTTGACGGTATCCGGTAATCCGTTAACGTCGGTGCATATGATCGGCCTGCCGTACGACATAAGTTCCACCGCCGCAAGACCGAACGATTCGAACAGCGACGGCATAACGAAGAATTTACACGAACTCATGAGATACGATTTTTCCTCTTCCGAAACGTAACCTTTCATCTCTATCTTATCCTCAAGACCGTGTTTTACGATAAGTTTTCCGATATGTTTCGCCTCCGGGCCTCTGCCGCATATCACAAGCTTCGTGTTCACGTGTTCCATCGCATCTATCAGATAATTCAATCCTTTAGTTTTGACCAGTCTGCCCAAAGAAAGAACAAAATCCTCCTCTCCGTCCGAAACGTCCGGAAAAGTGCTGAGGCAGCTCGGGACCGTAGTGGTCCTGTTTTCTGATATACCGCGTCTTATAAGATCGTCCCTGACAAAATCGCTTACGCAAATAATATGATCGAAAGTGTTCAGGCACTTACGGAATCTGTTATCCTGTATCTCTGAGATCTTGCCGGTGATTCCCATTCCCTCGCCCCACATGTTGTGGTACGTGAACACCTTCTTTCCGTCATATCTCATCAGGTCCTTGTTGTACGACGGCGCCCACCTGTAATTGTAATTCACTATGTCCGCATCCAGTTCGTTCAGCGATCCCAGTACGTTCTTCGACGAGATGAACGGAGGGTTGTAGATGTTGACGATCCTCGATTTAAGCCGTATTATCTTATATCCGTCCCTTTCTTCCTTTTCCGCGGTACCGGGAAGCCGTCCCGTAAGTATCGTAACATCGTGTCCCCTTTCCGCTAAAAGTTTGCATGTATCGTGCATCCGGTGTTCGATACCTCCCATATAGGGATAGAAGAACGGGTTCACATCAATTATTTTCATTAGCCAGACCTCCTTTTTTCTTTCTCAGGAAAGCGGCGGCCATGCTTATTGCGATCACCGCTATAATGAATATTATCGTGTACGTCTGCGCATCTCCGCCGCTGAAGTATTCGAAGAAGAAATTGCTCATCATCATTATGATCCCGTATTTCAATAAACATCCGAGAACAACGTAGAACAAAGATCTCGAAAGTTTCCAGCTGTCGATCAGACTGATAAAGGCGCCGGCGAAAGGTATCATCGGTGCGATACGGTTCACAAGCAGCATACGTTCGTCGCTGCATATCAGGAACCCGACATACCGGTCGGCAATTTTCTTTATTCTTTCGGGAACGCGTATGTGTTCCACCACATAATACAGAAGAGTTATTCCGGCTATCTCCGCCGCTACCGCAGCCAGCAGAAGCTGCAGTCCGAATAACAAAGAGGGATCGTACATGAAGCCGATGATGAAGAACAGTTCCGGAAGCGTCGGAAAGACCAACGCATCAAGGAAGAAAATGAGGAAGATGAACAGAATGACAAGGATCGCACTGTCCGGTCCGAGAACGTCATACATCCAATCCCCTATGTTGAACATCCCATTCCTCTCCGTACCTGTACGTATCCAATGCGAGTATCAATATTTCACATTATTGTTCATAAGCATGATAATTGATATCGGGAACGATCAACGCCGCGGGTGTAACTTTTTTTGAATCGGCCCCATGCGGTGATATCCGCTATTCGCTGTCGGTCCTATCAGAGGGACGGAGCAGGAAGTGGAACGAGACCCTGGAACTCTCGGGAGGGAGTTCCATGTAGTCCCCGTACAGAAATCTTAAAATCTCGTCATACCCCGAGGGCGCAGGGAAACTCATACCGCGTATCTCAAAAGGAACTGTTCCGCGGAACCACGACAGATCATACTCTCTTATCAGTCCGTGCGGCGTATCGTTCGAAATAAAAAGGGATCTTCCGGGCCGGAACATCTTCGATAAGAATCGGTAACAGGCGATCTCCATACTCAGAGGCATAAGTCTTCCGATCCGTTGTATCGGTACGGCCATCCATCCTAATCTCTCAGCTCTGGATATGTCCGTCGAAGAGTTACGTACGATACCGTCGGAACGGTGTATGCGGTGTCCTCTCGCCAAAGCGTAAACGAACTGCTGCGCGTGTACGCGGAACTTGTGTCTCAGCCCCCCGCACGAGTTATCAAGCACAAAAAGGTCGATCGACGGATTTTTCATATACGGATAGCTGTCGTCCGGGCCGTCCTTTCTCGTTCCTTCATAGCGGAGGTGCACTATCCTGGCAATGAAGTCGAAGAAGATGCCGTTCTCTCCGCATCCGACGAGTTTCAGGA
>WRKA01000129.1 GCA_009778265.1 Methanomassiliicoccaceae archaeon
GTCATAACGGAACTTTGAGCGCCGTCGATACTGTACGTAACGACGGCACCGCTGACCGGTGCTCCGTTCAGTGTGACGGTACCGGAGACGATGAAGCTTATACCTTTGTTATAGTCGAGCGCGAAATTGTGTATCTCGTTGCCGATCACAGTGAACGACGGTAACGATCCGGGGAACGCGTATGCCAGATCCGCGGACAGTACACTGACGAATACGAATTTATCGCCCGAGTATACGTCTATAGAGTAGTTACCGGAAGCGTCGGTCGTCTTTGTGTATCCGATACCGCCGATGGTGTACGTAACGACGGCACCGCTGAGCGGTGTTCCGCCGAACGTCACTTTACCCGAGACTGTGTACTTCTTTGTGGTGTCGTAGTTCAGCGCGAAATTGTGCATCTCGTCATCGGAGACGGTGAACGCCGGCATCTTACCGGTGTACTTGAGCGCCTCATTCTCCGATGTAACGCTGATAAATACGAAAACATCACCCGAATTCACAGATATTGTATATGATCCGCCGGCATTCGTTTTGACCAACCCCGCGACACCGTTTATTGTGTATTTGACGATGGCGCCGTCAAGCGGTGTTCCGTTCATTGTGACGTTACCGGAGACGGTGAACTTCTTCGTTTTATCGTAGTCTAACGAGAAATTGTGTATCTCGTTATCCAGAACGGTGAACGACGGTAACGTTCCGGTGAACTTGAGTCCGCCGCTTGCCGACGCTACGCTGACGAATGCGAAGTTATCGCCGGCGTACACGTCGATCGAGTAGTTGCCGGACGCATCGGATATCACCTTGTGCTCGGCACCGCCGTGGGCGTACGTGACCACACCTCCGGCCACGGGTGCGCCTTCCGCCGTCAGTTTCCCGGAAACGGTGAACTTCTTCGTTTTATCGTAGTCAAGCACGAAATTGTGTGTCGCATTGCCTGTTACTGTGAAGGACGGCATCGTACCGGAATATTTGAGCGCCCCGCTCGCTGACGTTACGCTGACGAATGCGAAGTTATCGCCCGGATGTACGTTTATCGTGTACATTCCGGATGCGTCCGTCATAACGGAACTTTGAGTGCCGTTGATCTTGTACGTGACAACGGCACCGTTCACCGGCGATCCGCCGAACGTTACCGCACCTTTCACATTAAGCGTCAGATCTTCGTTGTATCTGAGCGTAAAGTTGATGTTCTCATGATCTTCCGTCATGGCGAACTTATCGTATGAGTGGCTGTTCACTTTGTAGATCGGGTCGTTCGGATCGATATTGGTGATCCTGACGGTCGTGTAGACCTTCTCTTCTATGAGATATGTGCCGTCGGTCTCCGTTGTCGCTTTTTTCGGCGTTCCGTTGTCGACGGTGTACCATATATCGACACCTCCCATACCGGTCCCGTTGAACGTTACCGTGCCTGAGATCCTGAACTCATGGTCCGGATCGTAATCCATTATGAAGTTATATTCACGGTCTATGCTGATCGTGAACGGATCCGGGAGACCGCCTTTCAACACCAGGCCGTTCTTCCTGAGATCTTTGAACTCGAATTCGCAGCCTACGGGTACCGGCACCGAATATTTGCCGGCGGAGTCCGTGATCACCGGTACGTACGAGGCGCCGTCCAGAGTATATACTATCTCGACGCCCGCGAGCGGTGTGTTATCTATGAACTTCACCGTTCCGCTGATCACCGCCGTCCTGTTGAGTATCGGGAAACCGTCGTTCACACCTTTGATGATCGTCCATGTGCCGGCGAAATCCCATCCTTTCACTGTCTTTCCGTTGACGGTCGTCGTTCCCGTGTAGTAGACCGAGGTCCCGGCGTACGCGTCCTGCAGCGTCGGCCTCATTGAATTAACGGACTTCGGACCGCTTCCCTGGTCTGCCTTCCTTGCCGGACTGCTGGAACCGTCCAGCGTGGCGTACCCTCTGACTATTTCCTTGGCATAGTTCTCCGGGTAATAACAGTTGACCAGTGATACCTGTGCGGCCGATATCGAATACCCCACTATGCCTCCGGAATAGTTCAGGGCGTCCACTTGCGTGGATGTTATCTGTCCGACACTGTAACAGTTGGATATCTTCGTTGTGTTGTGCGTATATCCTAAAATACCTCCGGAGTATCCGAAATAGTTCGCCTTCGCGTTTATCGAACCCGTGTTGTAACAGTCGGATATCGTCAGTACCTGCGCCGCCGCGGACGCGTGTCCGAGTATACCGCCGGCATGTACGATGCTGGTCGTCGATCTGGCGTCTATGGAACCTGTGTTGAAACATTTGCTCGCGGACGCCTCCGTCGTCGTGTAGGGTTCCAGACCGCCTGCGATACCGCCCACATGCAGTTCGGCCGCCCCTGTTACAAGTGCGGAGATGTTGCCGGTGTTGTAACATATCGTTGCCTCTGTGCTCATTAGGCCCACAATGCCGCCTATCGACGTCTCGGTTGTCGATACCACCGTTATGTTCAGGCTGTTGTAACAGTTCCCGATATAGCCGCTGGAAGTACCGGCGATGCCTCCGACATACAATTTCTCCTTCCATTCCGGTTTGTACAGTACTGTCACCGATCCGTCCACGAGACCGAGGTTCTCCACCTTCGCGCCCGGAGCGATGTTCTTGAAGAATCCCATTGACAACTCCGATCCGTCGGAGAATCTCCTTATGTCCAATCCGGAGATCTTGTAACCGTTACCGTCGAATATTCCGGTGAAATTCTCTATCGGATTGAAGTTCCCGTTGGAACTGATGTTGAAAGTGACCGGGGTCATCGATGATCCGTTGGTCCTTATCTCTCTCGCGTATGCGAACTCATATTTCGTATTCTGAGACCCGGTATCATATATGATCCCTCCCAGAACGAACGAGTGCGTACCGGCTGTCGGTACGGGCATCGAGATCGTATTGATCTTGGACCCCGTTACATAGACCCCGTCTACATAGAGACTCCATGACATTGTGTTAAAGAGCGTGGATCCGCTCGCGCTCAAAAGTTGGAATTTCAAATACCCCGAATCGATGGATACCGAAATACGCATGTTCATTCCGCCGTTCTTATCGTCGTTCGGCCCGAATGTTATATTGTCCGTAAGATAATATTTACCGTTAAGCGGATACGAATTACCTATCTTGGCAAGATCCGCCGGCGAGGATATCGGTGTGTATCCTTCGAATTTTGATAATGATGTGTCCCCGTCGTTGTCATTCCTAATAAGGTCCAACACGGGCGCGGCCGACAATGCGAGCAGCATCACCGCCGCCGCTATAACAAGAAATGAGGATCTCTTCTTCATGATAGTTCCTCCTTCGTCGATCCCGCATCGGCGGGGATCAGGTCCCAAATGGCCTCTATAACGCTGACCGTCGCCGCCATCTCCTCAGAAACTGAGATAGCTACGGTCCTGCAGTCTTCCTCATCGGTGATGAGGTGCCCTTCACAACTCTCCATTCTCTCTCACTCTCCCTCTGTGCTTAACCTCTGATAAATCAGCGTTAAGTTCTCTCAACAGGGTGTTAAGCATTCGTATATATAAGATATTTGGTATATATTTCGTATAAAGGTGGTCTAAAAGTAACTTAATATGATATAATATATCTAATATAATATAATTATAAGATATAATACTATCGCCGTTAACATGACGGAACGGCCTGTTCCCGCGTCTCCGCCGGACGGTGTTCCGATCGATCTTTTATCTTTACGGAGTTCCTTTCCGCCGCGGGTCTTTATTTTTTATTATAATAATATGAAGTACAAAGATCACGGAAATGACCGGAACGGTGCCTGTTGAGAGGACTGCCGTTCCGCGATCGTGTTCCGTGACCGTCTTCGCGGCCCTCAGATGCCTCTGCCTTTCGATACCATCCCGATCACTTTCATGACCGCGATCGTTCCGATCATCATATCCGCGAGTCCCATGGGCTTCGCGGGTCTTTCTCTAATTACGTATTCGTCTTCCATCTTTATCTCTCCTTATTTCCGAAGGCGTTTACATATCACCGTTAATTGTACATATATATAAAATATTCGATATATGTTTCATATGAAAAAATTTTCAGATCCGCCTTATTTTGTAATATTTTTGTGTCCGGGAACAACGGCGAAAAGAACTAAAAAGAACGAAGAGGACCTATTGGGGGAGCGGTCCTCTTCGTTCGCAGACGGTGTGTAGCTTTTCCGTTGCCGGAAAGTCTGCATGTCGGTGTTAACCTAAGTTATATATAAAATATTCGGTATATAATCTATTATTGTTGAATTTTTCATATTCAATCTATAATAACTATTATATAGTATTATTTTTTAGTATAATAATTACATCACGGGGACATTCGATACCGCGTGCTCCCGCTCCGTGTCGCGTATCTCCGGGAACGCCGGAAAAATTGAAAATGTATCCGTTAAAAAGTTTTGAAGAACGGCGGGGGATTCAGTTCTTCGGCGTGAATTTGTAACCGTAGTTGATTATCCCCGAATGCCCTTCCTCTCCGATCTTGCGCAGTACCGCGCGGACGGGCATGCCTATCTCTATCTTCTCGATATCGACGTCTACCAGCTGCCCCGTTATAAGGACACCTTCCTCCATCTCGATCATCGCCACCGCGTAAGGTCTCAGGATACTGCTGTCATGCGGCGCCTCGTGCACCACTGAATATGTGAATACGGTCCCTTCGTCCTTCAGTTTATGATCTTCCATCTTTCCGATGGACGCGCGTCTGCATTCCGGGCAGAGGCTGCGCCTCGGAAAGAATACCTTACCGCAGTTACCGCATCTCTTCCCGATCAGATTGTATCTTCCGGGGGTCTCCCTCCAGTGTCTTGCGACGGACATCAGACCGCCTCCATTATGCTTACCACGACCGTGGAACCGGTCCCGCCGACGTTCTGCGCCAATCCGTATCTCGCGTTCGGGACCTGTCTTTTATCCGCGTCCCCTCTTAACTGCCGTGCGATCTCCACGATCTGCGCGACACCCGTCGCGCCTATCGGATGTCCGCGCGCTTTGAGCCCTCCGGACGTATTCACCGCCACCTTTCCGCCGATGGCCGCCTGCCCTTCCATGACCGCTTTGCCGGCCTCGCCTTTTTTGAATAATCCGAGGTCCTGCAGTGCCAGTATCCCCTCTATCGTGAAATGATCGTGCACCTCCGCCACCGCGATATCCTCCGGCCCGATCCCCGCCAGCGAGTATGCCTGCCTGGCCGCCGCGGCCGTTGCCGCGAAAGATGTTATCTCCTTTCTCTGAAATAACGCCAGAGTGTCGCTCGTCTGCGACGACGCCAGCACCTTCACCGGCTTATCCGTATATCTTTTCGCGGCATCCAGCGGACATAATACGACGGCGGCCGCGCCGTCCGATATCGGGGCGCAGTCGAACAACCCCAGCGGGTCCGCCACCATCCCCGCCTTCAGGACCGTGTCCAGCGTGATCGCCTTCCTGAACTGCGCGTCCGGATTCAGCGCCCCGTGGGCGTGGCCGTTCACCGCCACGGACGCTATCTGTTCCCTTGTCGCGATCCCTTCGTACATGCATCTTCTGGCGATCATCGCGTTCAGCGACGCGAAAGTGGCGCCCATGGTGGCCTCCCACTGCTGGTCCGCCGCCGAATCCATCACCGCGTTCGTCGCTTCGTCGGTCACGTCGGTCATCTTCTCCGCCCCGCCGACCACCACCACATCGTTCATCCCCGATGCCACGGCCATCACGCCCTGACGGAACGCCATGCCGCCGGAGGCCCCGGCCGCTTCGATCCTGGTCGCCGGAACGTTACGGCTCGCCATTCCCGAATAATCGGCTATCAGCGCCCCTATGTGGTGCTGATCTATGAACCGGCCCGACGACATGTTCCCGATGTACATGCCGTCCACCTCCGATCCCGTGAGATTCGCGTCGTTCATCGCTTTCAATCCCGCCTCTATACCGAGGTCGCGGAACGAGGCGTCCCACAGCTCTCCGAATTTTGTAACTCCCACGCCTATTATCGCCACTTCCCTCATATCATCACCCCATCACTATCTTGCCTTTGAACTTCGCATACCGTCCGTAATCCAGCTGTACCGTGTCCTTCATTCTTTCGGCGACGGTCGGGGCCGCCGATCTGTCATAATTCACGATCTCGTCGGTGACGGTGATGTCGAACGCGTCGCTCCCCGCTCCCG
>WRKA01000130.1 GCA_009778265.1 Methanomassiliicoccaceae archaeon
GTATCCCCTTTTTTGACCTCGCCCTATCCTCCCCCCGGACGGGCACTTTCAATTATAATAATAGTAAAAACTATATTTATACATTTAACGCCGATGTGTTTTATATACTGTATATAAATAAGAACGGTAATGTTACAGCCAACAGTCACGTATCATTTGATAAAAAAGACCAGCCCGGTCCCGTGGACGAGGATACGATCGCATGAGCGATCCCAATGGCCGTTTACACGTCAGGATCAATATTGAGGAAGTTTTCACAAAGCTCGGCGTTCACGAAGTTCCTTGATAAGTCACTTTAGGTCATCATATGTAAAGGTTATTAAATGCGGAACGATACGGGTATCTGCCGGGAGGAATGTTATATTATGTCTGAAAAAGTTACGCTCACCGTAGAGGATCTGACACTGGCGATACAGAACAGCATAGATAACAAAGGGATGGATGAGTCGCAGGCATATTCGTTAGCGCAGCACATCCTGAACTTCTTCGGTTATTCGGACAGGATAATAGACAACATCCTGGAACCGGAGGACCGCGACGCGTTCTATATGCTCGAGGACACCGGTATACTGACAACGGAACGCGAAGAGACCACACTCTATGACGGAAGGGAATGGAGGATACATTACTGGCTTTTCAAAAGGGAACGTATCATGGAACTGATGAGCTCAACGGATCGCGAGAAAGAATCGGAAGTTGAGACGTCCGTTTACAGCGAGCTCACCGACGATATGTGGAAACGCGCAAAGTGATCGAAAAACATCACATACGGTCTGAAAAGGCTGTCAGCAGCCGTTCGTCTTTTCCGCTTGTTTTATTACGCGCAAGCTCGCGCGCATACGCGCGCCCCGTTTTGCGCGAGATACTTTCGGCGACCTCTCCATGGATAGTATAAATATACTTATGAGAATTTGAATACGGGGGAACGTTCGATGAAAAAAGAGGAAAACGACGCAGTACCGTATCAGGAAGAGAAGAAGAGCAGTATCGTAAAGTATCGGCCCGATGACACGCTGAAATTGGACGTTCGTCTGGAGAACGGGACCGTTTGGCTGACGCTTGACCAAATAGCGGTCCTGTTCGGACGCGACAGATCGACAATATCACGTCATATCAAAAACGTGTTCAAAGAACGCGGAACGAAAAGAAGCTCAGCTGTTGCAAATTATGCAACAACTGCCGCCGACGGTAAGCGATATATGGTCGATTATTACAATCTTGATGTGATATATTCGGTCGGTCTTCGGACGAGATCCGCAAGCAACGCGGGCTTCTTTGAATGGGCATCGGAATCAATAGAAAAATATGAGAACACCGCGTATTTAGAAGAAAAAAGAGGAGAAATTGTGCTCTATGAGCCAGATGACACGCTGAAATTAGAGGTTTTGTTCGAGAACGAGACGGTTTGGCTCACACAGGGACAGATGGCGGAATTGTTCCAAACAAGCTTTCAAAACATCAGCCTGCATATCAACAATGCTTTCAGAGAAGGTGAACTCGAACCTGATTCAGTACTCAAGGAATCCTTGAATACTGCCGCGGACGGTAAAGGGTATCTTACAAAATATTACGATCTCGACGTCATCATTTCCGTGGGTTACAGAGTGAGATCTCTGAGAGGTACGTTCTTCCGCAGATGGGCCACGAGAACATTAAGAGACCATATTCTGAAGGGTTATACGATCAATTATCGTCTCGAACAGATAGAACGGTGCATCGGAGAGAATAAGAAGGATGTCATACTGATCGACGGCCGTCTGACCGATGCGGAGAAGAAGATCGACTTTTTCGTCAGGACCTCTCTGCCCCCTGTTCACGGCATATTCTGCGAGGGACAGATATTCGACGCATATGCGTTCGTATCCGATCTGATCAGATCGGCAAAGAATTCGATCGTTCTGTTGGATAACTACACGGACGAAACAGTTCTGTTGTTGTTGTCTAAAAGATCGCCGGATGTTGATGCTAAGATATACACAAAGCACATCTCGCAGCAATTCCGTCTGGACCTGAACAAACACAACGCACAGTACGATCCGATAGACGTACAGATATCGGACCGTTTCCACGATCGTTTCCTGATAATTGACGATAAAGTATATCACATCGGCGCTTCGCTCAAAGATCTGGGAAAGAAACTTTTCGCATTTTCTAGGATTGAAATAAAAGACACAGAATTATTGAAAGGCATCTGATCTCTCGGTCATCGCTGCTCCGGAAGACCCGCTTTTCCGGCGGTACTTTCGGCCACCCCCCGGAATTGTTCTTATACTCAAACGTACACTGAAAGATGTGCAGTTCTTTCCCTACACGCCGAGAAGTTCTCAGAAAGAGTTCGTGGAGTTCGTCGAACAGTGTGTGAAAGACGGGATTCCGGGCATCATAGAATCGGGGACCGGAACAGGAAAGACGATATGTTCCCTGGCCGGCACTCTGCCATATGCGCTGGAAAGGAAGAAGAGGATAGTATATCTGACGAGAACGGCGTCGCAGCAGAAACAGGCGATCCTCGAGTTAAGGAAGATATCCAAGCTGAGGAAGATATTCGCGATCGGTATACAGGGAAGGGGGGTGTCCACATGTCCGAAGATAGTTTCCGATCCGGAGCTCATGAGCGGTTCTCCGGAAGAACTGTCAAGATTCTGCTCGGAATTCAAAAGACGTTCCGGGACCCCTTCCGGATGTAAGTTCTACGACAACATACTGGGAACGGACATGAAGGAACACATATCGTTCTGCGAGACCAATATGCCGACCGCGGACGAATTCGGTTCGTACGCATTGGAAAGAGGATTGTGTCCGTACGAGATGATGAAAGTACTAGTTCAGAAAGCGGATGTAGTGATAGCGCCGTACCACTTCATCTTCATACCGGGAACGAGAGAGAGGTTCCTGGGATGGATGAACGTTCCGTTAAGGGATGTGATCATCATCGTTGACGAAGCGCATAACCTTCCCGACCATCTCAGAGAGGTGATGACCTCTCATTACACGATACGTGCGCTGGACCTCGCGGAAAGCGAAGCGAGGGAATGGAACGATCCGGAAGTGGATAACGGAACTTCCGCTACGGACGTGGTGAACGCGTTCAGAAGGATAATGTATCTCGCGAAGGAAGAATATCTGATAGAAGAGGACGGCCTGATACCTCCGTACTTCGTTGAGGATGGATTAATGGAGGAGATGGGAGCTACGTCCGTGAAGATAAGAAGGATGTGCAAAGCACTCGTAGAATTAGGGGAGATAGTGGCGGAAACGAAGAAGATGAACGGAAAATTACCGAGGTCGTACATGCGTTCATTGGGCGCGTTCATTCAGTTCTGGATCGATACGGAGGACGAGGTGTACGTGAAACTGGTGATCGGGGAGGACACGGCGCTGGAAGCTTTCTGTATGGATCCGTACGAAGCGGCGGAACCGTTGCGTTCCTGTCATTCGTCGATACACATGTCGGGTACGCTCGAACCGCTCAGGGAATATCAGAACGTACTGGGACTGGAGGATGCAAAACTCGCAAGATTCCCGTCGCCGTTCCCTTCCGAGAATCTGATGACGATACACGCGACGGATGTGACCACGAAGTACGACGATGTGAAAAAAGATAAGGAGATAATGACAAGGATGAAGGAACACATCGTGAATGTGATAAACTCGGTAAGAAAGAACACGGCCGTTTTCTTTCCCTCGTATTCGTTAATGGACACGACCATAAACGACGTGAGAACAAGAACGGGAAGGAAGATATTCGTCGAAAGAAAGGGAATGACGCAATCCGAGCACGCAAGGATGCTGGATATGTTCAGGACATCGGAGGACGCGGTACTGTTCGCCGTATCCGGAGGCAGAGTGAGCGAAGGAATAGACTTTCCGGGAAAGGATATGGAGGCGGCAATACTCGTAGGGATGCCTTTTTCAAAACCCGGAGCGAAACAGAACGCTCTGATCCGTTATTACGACATAAGATCGGGCAACGGGTGGGAGCATGCGGTCATATCGCCGGCAACAAGAAGGATGAGACAGGCGATCGGAAGACTGATACGTTCCGAGAACGACATCGGAGCGGCCGTGATCTTAGATAAAAGAGCGGCCGCATACCCGCTGCTCGGATCAAGGGAGTCGTCGGATACGGCCGAGGACGTCAAAGAATTTTTTGAAAAGCGGTTGCCGAAGAGTTAAACTGACCGTAACAGAAACATTATTTGCGAACACGCCGGATCGCAGAACGGGAACATGCCGAAGAAAAAAAGGACAGCGTAATATTCACGGACGGATCGGCGAAGGACGTGAAAGCGGCCGGACCTGAGTGTGCGGTGATCCCGGAGGACGATCCCCGATATCTTTGACAGCGATCCGGTCACGCCGGAGGAAGAGGCGGACCTTGCGATCAGCGAAGAAGGATCTCTCAAGGGAGAACACATTCGCATACCCGCCGACGTTTCGGACGAGGAAGCATTACGGATATTGAGGTCAGGGGGTCTGACCTGTGAGCTTAATTATTCAAACCAATCCGTTAAACTTTACCGTCTTAAAGAAAGAGGTCCTCAAAAGAACTCATTAAAAGGGCCGACGAAGGTATCGTGAAATTAAAAAATTCTGAAATTCCTGAAACGATCGGTATAAGCAAAAAAGGAAAATTGAAAAAGTACTATCCGTATGAGATCAGCAGAGGACACCGTATCCTATACGGAGCAGTGAGGAAGGACGGTACGGTCACCGTGCATCTCTGTCGCGTTTGCGACCACAAGAACGTATACGGCAAAGATCGATGTCCGGTGTAGGCGAGTGACAAGGCCGAAAGAATTTATAGGCTGATTCGACATTGATGCAGCGAGAGTCGGAAAATGGATGTGCTTGACGTCGTCGTAATAATGATCGCCGGTCTTTGGTTGTTCCTGCCGGCGATGCTTCCCAATTCCGCTGCGGTCGTATTCGGAGGCGGGACGCCCGTGGACCTCGGAAAGAGCATCAACGGAAAAAGGATACTCGGCGACGGTAAGACATGGAGAGGGTTCTTCGGCGGAGGTCTCGCGGGTGTTGTGTTAGGACTGATACTTATGGCGATAGCGTATGTGTTCGATCCGGACAGCCTGTTCGGTTACATGAGCTTCCGGAAAGGCATCTGCATCATCGTATGCTTATCGTTCGGTTCCCTTCTCGGAGATATGCTGGGATCGTTCATCAAAAGGAGACTGAACATAGAGAGAGGAAAGAAGGCCCCCGTATTGGATCAGTATGATTTTCTTATAGGAGCGTTCCTTCTCACTTCGCTGTTCTATCCGCATTGGGTCTACGATACGTATATCGAAATACCGGGAGGACACATATTCGCGCTGATATTTTTGCTTATCATCACACTTTTATTGCATCGCGCGATGAACATAATAGGATACAAAGCGGGATTGAAGGACGTACCATGGTGATCAAATGAACGAAATGAAGGATGCGCTGGAGAGATGCGGTGCTTTGCAGTTCGGAGAATTCGTATTGGCGTCGGGTGCCAAAAGTAATTATTACATCGACATAAAGAAAGCGAGCACGGATCCGAAAGTTCTGTATCTCATATCGCAGCTGATGGCGGAAAAGATACAGATGTCAGGAAAGAGATACGATCGCATCGCGGGTGTGGTCCTCGGTTCCGTACCGCTGGCGGCGGCGTTGTCGTTAGCCACCGGGATACCGTATGTGATGATCCGGAAGGAAAAGAAGGACCACGGAACAACGAAATTGATCGAAGGCGATCTGAACAAAGGCGATACGGTGATAGTGGTGGAGGATGTGATAACATCCGCCGGTTCGAGTATCGCCGCCATAGGAACGTTAAGAGAAGCGGGCGCGGATGTTGAAGATATAATCTCGGTGATAGACAGGGAAGCGGGGGGTAAGGAAGCATTGAGGAACATCGGTGTTTCGCTTACGTCGCTGGTGAGGGCGTCGGACCTTCTTAAAAAATAATTTCATTTACGAATAGGAGCAGAGGAGAGATGGCTGGAAAGATAAGGATCGGGATATACGGTTACGGGAACATCGGAAAAAGTGTGGAGAGGATCGTCGCTAAGAACACGGACATGGAATTGGCGGCCGTATTCACAAGACGCGACCCCGGAAAGGTGGTGACGTTATACAAAGGAACGAAGGTCGCCGCCGCCGATAAGGGGCTTGAATAT
>WRKA01000131.1 GCA_009778265.1 Methanomassiliicoccaceae archaeon
AAAGCACGCGATCTACCGCTGATCTACCAGCCCGTGTTCACCGAGTAAAGACGGGGATGATTTATATCTTTCGCATTCCTTCATGACCGTGACACGGGCAAAGTACAAATAGTATGTCACGTGTTAGCATGCATCACAGAGGTAATGAAAAATGTTCGGCAAGAACATACGCATGGAAAGGATAATCGACCGGAGGACGGGCAACGCCGTCGTCGTGCCGATGGACCACGGAATATCCGTAGGCCCGATCAGCGGGATAATCGATATGAAGAGCACCGTGAACGCGGTGAGCGAGGGCGGGGCCACAGCGGTCCTGATGCAGAAAGGACTTATTCCGTACGGTCACAGGACCGTCGGTCATGATGTCGGCCTCATATTACATCTGTCGGCATCGACGAATATAGGCTCAACGTCCGATTCCAAGGTCATCGTCGCAACGGTGGAGGAAGCGATAAAGCTCGGGGCCGATGCGGTATCGATACACATCAATCTTGGCGCCGAGAGTGAACCGCAGATGCTTTCCGATCTCGGAAAGATCTCACGTGATTGTACGGAATGGGGGATGCCGTTACTTGTGATGTCATACGCCCGCGGGCCTACGGTGAAGGATCAGTACGATCCCGATACCGTGGCGCATTGCGCCAGGGTCGCGACGGAATTAGGTGCGGATCTGATCAAAGTAAGTTACACAGGGAACATAGACACTTTCAAAAATGTTATAAAAGGGGCGTTAGCCCCCGTACTCATCGCCGGCGGACCGAAGATGAATTCCGACATGGACATACTGAACATGGTGCACGATTCCATCGAAGCGGGAGGAAAGGGGGTCTCGATCGGCCGTAACATATTCCAGCATAAGGATCCGAAAGCGATGACCCAGGCGATATCCGGCATTGTCCTTAAAGGGATGACCGTGAAGGAAGCCTCCGGATTCCTGAAGTGATCCCATGAGTACGATATGGATGCGTGCGGACGTTTCCGATAACGCGGATAACAGAAAGAAAATGCTCATATCCGGATTGGAGGCGGGAATAAACACATTCATCGTCCGTCCCGGTGACGAAAGATTCTCGACGCTCGGGAAAGTGGAACTCGTGATCAACGACAACGGCTCGCTGACCGGAAGCGTCTCCGGAAAGATCGTATCGATCGCGACACCGGACGATCAGACGAAGGCTATGGAACTGTGCGGTAAAGAAAAGGTGCTTGTGGTCACGACCGGGGATTGGTCCGTCATTCCTTTTGAGAATCTCATAGCCGCGTCCTCCGGAAGAACGAAGATCATGGCCTGCGTTTCGTCGGCGGAGGATGCGGAACTCTGCCGTAACATCCTGGAAAAAGGTACCGACGGTGTTGTTATCTCCGTAAAGGATCCGAAAATGGTAAAAGACGCTGTAAAAGATGCGAAAATGATGTCGGGTGTGGGATTGACACCGATAAAGGTGAGAAGCGTCAGGAACATTCAGACCGGCGACCGTGTCTGCATTGACACATGTTCCACGATGGTCCCCGGAGAGGGAATGCTCATCGGTTCGCAATCGTCCTGTTTGTTCCTTGTGCAATCGGAGAGCGAGGATAACGGGTATGTCGCCGCACGGCCGTTCAGGGTGAACGCGGGGGCGGTCCACGCATACATCATGACCCCGGACGGCAAAACGAGATATTTATCGGAACTGAACGCGGGCGATGACGTTCTCTTGGTGAACAGAGATGGAAATGCGAAGGTTGCCTCTATAGGAAGATGCAAAACGGAATTAAGACCGATGCTTATTGTTTCCGCGGTTCACGAAAAGGAAGAGTACACCACGATACTGCAGAACGCCGAAACGGTGAGACTTGTAACTCCCAAAGGTTCGCTGTCGGTAAGCGAACTGAAAGAGGGGGACGAGGTCCTCGTCCATCTGACGGACGGCGGAAGGCACTTCGGAATGCGGGTGGACGAAAAGATAAGGGAGTCATGATGAGAATATGCGCATCCCTCGGCTCCGTTGATGATACGGTATCCGAGGATCTGAGAAATGCAGATATGATCGAGATCAGAACGGATATATTCGATACCGTACCGGCGGGTCTGCTCGTGGAAGGGCAAGAGGGCATCATAACATTCAGAGGAAGAATCATAAGATCGATGATACCGGACGGCTGGACCGCCGACATCGGCACGGAAGAACGGCCCGATGTGAAGAATAAAGTGATATCATCGTACCACGACTTTGAACGCACTCCGTGTGCGGACGACATCGTTCCGATCTTAGAAAGAATGGACGGGGATGTGGTCAAAGGCGCCTTTTCCGTGAATGAGATAAAAGATGTGATGACGCTGTTAGACGTTTCCCGGAAGATAAGGAGGGATCATGTGATCATCGGGATGAACGAACTCGGCAAGATAACGAGGATAAGACAAAGGACCCTCGGGAACGGGTTCACGTTCGCATACGTCGGAGAACCAACTGCTCCGGGACAGCTTAGCGTTAAAGAGATGCTGGAACTCGGCGATCATCCCGTGATAACAGGAATAATAGGTTCCGGGATCTCTTATACCCGATCGCCGAAGATGCATGACGCCGCATTCTCTTATTCCGGGATCGGAGGAAAATATCTCGTCTTCGATACGCCGTCCCTGGACCGCATTGACGAATTCGTTCTGAATTACGAGATACAAGGTGTGAACGTCACAAAACCGTACAAAACGGACATCGTAGAATTTGTTGACGAATGCGACAAGGTGTCCGGCTCCGTCGGAGCGGTGAACACCGTCGTCAATAAGAACGGAAAACTGAAAGGGTACAACACGGACGTGTACGGAATAGAAAAAGCGTTAGAGATGAATTCTGTTGATGTCAAAGGGATGAGAGCGCTCATACTCGGGTCCGGAGGGGTTGCGAGATCGTGCGCGTATCTCCTTTCCGAGAAGGGATGCGATGCTACGATAACCGGGAGGAATCAGGAGACCGTAAGAAGGATCGCGTCGGAATTCTCGGCGGAAGGAAGAGAAAGGACGTCCGTCGCGGTGAAAGGATACGATATCATAATGAACTGCACACCTCTGAACAAAAGTAACGATGTCTCGGAATATCCGATCAGGATAGATCAGATAGACCGCGGACAGATAATATTCGACCTGGTCTACGGAGATACTCATCTTACCGACGTCGCAAAAGAAAGAGAATGCGTCATCGTCCGCGGAGAGGATATGCTGGCCCATCAGGGAATCAGGTCGTTCGAACTGTTCACTTCCGAAAAGATACCGTTCGACGTCATGAGGGATGCCGTATGAGATCTTACGGCGCTATTACCGTGGTGAACGCCATACCGTGCGGCATCGGCGCGACCGTCGGCATAGACCTTACGACGGATGCCGAGTTCTATCTGTCCGGGTCACGACGTACGGTGAAAATAATCAATGACCCCGACGAAGATACGAAGATGGCGGAGATATGCGTCCGCAGCACGTTCGGACATTTTCAGATCGAAGAACCGGAGGGCTGGTCGCTTTCCGTCGATTCTCGGATACCGATATCCAGAGGACTTAAGAGTTCGAGTTCCGCATGTAACGCGATCGTGTCGGAAGTTGCCGAACACATATCGAAAGAGTACGGAATGACAACGTTCGACGATTCTGAGAAAAGTGTTCTGGAAATGATACGTTTGGGCGTAAGATGCGCTAAAGACGCTAACGTCACCGTGACGGGAGCGTTCGACGACGCCTGCGGCTGCCACCTCGGCGGTCTTGCGATCACCGACAACAAAGAGAATGCGCTTTTGTTCCGCGGCGATACCGAGGAGAATGACGTTATACTTCTCATACCCGGCGTGAAAATAAGGAAACCCTCTCTCGATGTTGAAAAATTCTATGAGATCTCGGAAAGATCGAAAGAGTTGGCGGAACTTGCGAAAAAGGATTGGTACGGCGCATTGACAAAGAACGGATCGATGATCGCACGCATCATCGGAATCGACGACAGAGTTGCCGGCGACGCCGTAAGAATGGGCGCCCTCGCCGCCGGCGTATCCGGTACGGGGCCGGCGATATCCGTTGTCGTGAAGAAGAACGAGGGCAGATCGTTCCTAAAGGACCTATACCATGAAGGATATGATCCCGTTATCGCAAGAACGAGGTGACGAAAGATGAGATTCTCCGGAACATCCGTGAAAGGGACGATAACCCCGCCTCCGTCGAAAAGCCACACGCACAGGGCGTTCTTCCTTTCGTCGCTTTCGAAAAAGGGATGTGTCGTCAGGAACTCTCTCAACTCTCAGGACACCAGGGCGACGCTCGGCGCCGTCGGATCTATCGGAGCATCCGTGGAACGGTACCGCGATACGATAAAAATAACTAACAACGGATTGCACGCCCCCGATAAGATCGTGGACGCGGAAAATTCGGGAACAACGATGAGATTGTTCGCCGGCATAGCGTCGATGTTCTGCTCTCCGGTCACGATAACCGGTGATGCGTCCCTGAGATCGAGACCGATGGGTGCGTTGCTCGACGCCCTTTCGGAGATGGGCGTGAAATGCACGTCGGACAACGGAAAGGCGCCCGTTACGATACGGGGGCCCAATAAGGGAGGGGACGTTTCGATATTAGGCAACATAAGTTCTCAATTCGTCTCGTCGCTGATGATCGCGGCCCCTATGCTGGAGAACGATACCGCGATACGGATCAAAGGCGGACTCTCCTCCAAACCGTACATAAACATCACCGGATCGATGATGGAACGGTTCGGAGCCGATGTCACCGTGAATGACGATATGATCAAAGTGTGCGGAAGCACCGGATACGAAGGATGCGACATCACCGTCCCGTCCGATATGTCCGGCGCCGCCTTCCCCCTGGTCGCCGGGGCGCTCGGCGGTTCCGTGACCGCCGAGAACATGGATATGAACGACCCTCAGGGGGATAAAAGAATTACGGAAATACTCAAAGACGCCGGAGCGTGCGTTTCCGTGAACAATGATATGATAACCGTTTCCGCCGGAGAACTGCGGGCGCTTAACGTTAACATGAACGACATTCCGGATCTTTTTCCGATCGTCGCTGTCCTTCTCAGCACAGCGCGGGGAAAAAGCGTCCTGTACGGAGCTCCGCAGCTCAGGTTCAAAGAGAGCGACCGTATCGAAGCGACGGTGAACATGCTGTCCGCGCTTGGCGCTGATATCACGGGAACAAATGACGGCTGTGTGATCGAAGGGGTGAAAAGACTGAACGGCGGCAATATAGAACATCACGAGGACCACCGGATATTGATGGCCGCGGCCGTCGCGTCGCTGGTCTGCGAGAACCCGGTGACGATGAAGGGGAGCAACTGTTATGATGTCTCATATCCATTGTTCCCGGAGCATATGGAACGTCTCGGAATTACTGTGGAGGTCTGAAGTTGTATTCTCTCGGAGACAATATCAAATTCCGTCTGTTCGGAAAGAGCCACGGAAAGCACGTAGGCTGCATATTGGAGAACATTCCCGCCGGCATCTCCGTCCCGACGGATGAATTAAAGAGAGAGATGGACCTCAGAAGACCGAAGGACGGTATAGGGACGCCGAGGAAGGAGGATGATACCGTTGAGATCGTATCGGGGATCGTTGACGGGATCACCGACGGAACGCCGATAATGATGCTGATCGCCAACAGGAACGTCGACAGTTCCAAATATTCTGATATTAAGAATATCCCGAGACCCGGACATGCGGACCTTCCCGCGATGATCAAATGGAAAGATCACGACATCAGAGGAGGCGGTCAATTTTCCGGACGTCTCACGGCGCCGATCGTCGCCGCCGGATGCGTGGCGAAACGGATGCTTCTCCGGAACAAAATAAAAGTTGCGGCGTTCTCCAGATCTATAGGCAATGTTACGGATAATGCTCCGCGCGATATCGATGACGCCATATGCTCAAGGATATACGGAACGCGCGCATGTTCCGCCGAATTGGATGAGAAGATGAAGGAAGAGGTGATCAACGCCTCGAAGGACGGCGACAGCGTAGGCGGTATCGTTGAATGTGTTGTTGACGGATTGCCCATAGGTTTCGGAGGCATATGGTTCGATTCTCTGGACGCCGTTCTTTCGAAAGCGGTGTTCGGCATACCCGCCGTGAAAGGGATAGAGTTCGGCAAAGGTTTCCTGCTATCCGGGATGAGAGGGTCGGAGAGCAACGATCAATATTAT
>WRKA01000132.1 GCA_009778265.1 Methanomassiliicoccaceae archaeon
CCCGCATTTGCGAAGGAGATAGGCGCGGACCACAGAGATAACGATGCGAAGGATTGCGCTTCGTGGCTGAAAGGGGTGTTCTGAAAATGGCTGAGATGTCACATATCGAAAGAGTAATGGCAGCGCTCACGAACGCGCCGGCAGACAGGTTGCCGACGTATCCGATCGCGTGCGGTGTCAACAGAAAGTTAGTGAACGGCGGTATAACATACCGCGACTGGGCCCACGACCCGAAGCTTTACGCACAGGCGTTCATCGAGGGACAGAAATACTTCGACTTCGACTTCGCGATCGGTCTTATGGACCTGTCCGTTATGGCGGGGGATCTCGGAGCGCATGTCAGGATGGACGAGCAGAACACACCGTTCGTCGACAAGCACATGGTCAATAGCCCGGAAGATTACGAAAAGTTCCAGGTCCCGGACATAAAGAAAGGAAGGTCCGCGGTCATACTCGAAGGAACGAAACTCTTCTGCGACGACCTTAAGACGAAAGTGATCACCGCCGGTTTCTTAGAGGGACCGCTGCTCGCGCTCACCCAGACCGCCGGTGCGGAGAGAACGTTCATGGACATGTTCACCAACCCGTCCGCGGTCCACAAAGCACTGGAAGTGATGACCGCATACGATGCGGAGATGGTAAAGGGATTCGGAAAGACCGGATGCGCCGGACTGTGCTGGGACTACCTCTGGGGTAATTACTCCTGTCTCGGCGATTCGGAATACGGAGAGTTCGAGGGTTCCAGCAAATATGCGATCAAACTGAACGAGCTCACCGTCAAAGAGGGAATGGCGCTGGCCATCCACAACTGCGCCGACCTGCCTCACCTGGACACACAGATAAAGAAGTTCGGGCCCGTCATATATTCGATGGCGTACTACCCGCTGATCCCCGACTCGCCGTCCGCAACGGAAGCGATAGAGAAGGGATACGCGGACAACTGTCTCGTCGCGGGACAGATAGACCCGCAGCTCTTTATAAGAGGGTCCGTGGAAAAGATAACGCAGGTGACGAAGGACCTCTGCCAGGAAGTAAAAACGGCATTGTGCAAGAAAGGACTCAACGCAAGATACTGCATCGCGTCAGGCTGCGAAGTTCCTCCCGACGTGCACACCAAGATGGAGAACATCAAAGCGGTCGTCGACACTACAAAGCAGTTCGGAAAGCTCTGAACTCCTTTCCCCAAACTTTTTACATTATATTATTTATCAGCCGTCAGGTAGTGCGTCACATGAAGATATCTCAGATCGCAGGATTTTTGGGCAGCGGAAAGACCACCGCGGTGATGAAAATAGTCGTCGAGCTTATGAAAAGAGGCCACAGGATCGCAATAGTGGTGAACGACGTGGGCGAAATAAACGTGGATGCGAAATTCATCGAATCTCACGGTCTTAAAGCGAAAGAGATCGCCGGAGGATGCATCTGCTGCCAGATCGCGGGGACGTTCGCGGAGACCCTGGCGAAACTTCATGACTCTTACGATCCGGAGATCGTCATCGTGGAACCTTCCGGCGTCGCGATACCCTGGGGGCTGAAGAGAGCGGCGGAATATTCGGAAGCGAAGGCGGACATGATAATAGAGCACGCTCCCGTCATCACACTGGTGGATGCGACAAGGGTCGATCTTTTAGTGAAAGCTGTCAAACGGCTTGTGGAGACGCAGATCCGGGAAGCGGACGTTTGTTTTGTGAATAAGGTCGATACGGCATCGCCCGCCGATATAGCTAAAACGGAAGCTATGATAAAGGAAATGAATCCCAAGGCGGAGATAGCCCATATGAGCTCGGAGACCGGACTCGGTATAATATATGCGTGCGATCTGATCGAAACGAAGATATCGCCGAGATATGACGAGGCGGTGGAAGAAGAACTGCTCAGAAAACAGTACAAAGGGTGAGATAATGCATCAAGACGATCATGAACATGATGACGGACATGATGACGATCACGACCATGACGACGATCACGGCAACCCGGCGGATGAACATGATAAACTTCATCTGGAGATACACAGGGCCGTCGACGAACTGGGAAAATACGCGATCGACATCAACATCAGATCGCCCGAGGGTCTGAAGAAAGATACGATAAAAGGGTTCATCGACGACCTTATGGTAACGGTAACGAAGAACTGCATGGAGAACGGTGCCGATCTCGTAGGTCATGTGAAATCATTCTTCTCCAACAGCGACGGCAACATAATGAGCAGCATCGTCGATCACCGGGCGCCGACGAGAATAAAGGATTCGATGAACGCCGATACGATATATGAGGCAAGGTTCATGTTCCATATAATCGTCCACGGCATCTGGGACGATCATGTCCGCGAGAGTACGCTCGGTGTCCTTGACCGTACGTTCAGGAAATGGGGTGTCCCGTACACGATAGCGGCGGATCATTACGATACGGAGAAGAGTATTGCACATCACAATTAGGTGAGGACATATGGCAGACGGTTTCTATGAGGCGATGAGGGCAAAAGGATTCTCGTATAACACAACGGCAGCATTAAAAAAATTCAAATGTCCGTACTGCGGCTTCGAATTCTCGATGATGTATGCGCGCACGTTCGCATGTCAGGGCTGTTCGGAGGCGTGGAAGGATTGTCCGAAACTGAGATGCGCGAAATGCGACTCCGAATTCTTTATCACGGAAACGCCGCAGGTCCACGATGAATATCAGCAGAGGAACATATCCGAGCACATAAGCAGGATCGTCACCAAATACAACGAAGACATGGGATACAAACCCAACAGGTGATGATTTGCATATCGGTCTAGGATTCGATACCGGCGGCACGTACACGGATGCCGTTCTGATGGATATGGGGACGAACAAAGTACTGCAGAAATCCAAGGCGCTGACGACACGCGACGATCTTGCGACGGGGATAAGGAACACCGTCGCCGGTTTTGACAAAGAGATGCTGAAAAGTGTGGTAATGGTATCTCTGTCGTCAACGCTCGCCACAAATTCCATCGTAGAGGGAAAAGGATGCCGCGTAGGTCTGATCAGTGTCGGCGAGGAATTCGAGATGTCGATACCCGTCGATCATCATATCACCGTGAACGGAGGCCACGACCTCAGCGGGAACGAGGTCAAAGGATTGGACGAGGCGGCGGCAAAGGATTTCCTCGCATCGCTTAAGGATAAAGTGGACGGGATCGCGATAAACAGCTACCTGAGCGTAAGGAATCCGGAACACGAACTGCGGCTGAAAAAGATAGCCGGGGATATCCTTGATCTTCCGGTGGTGTGCGGTCACGAACTTTCGTCGAGTCTCGGTTATCATGAACGTACCGTCACGTCGGTCATGAATTCCCGCCTGATACCGATAATCAGGGACCTTATGGATTCCGTAAAACGTGTGATGAGCGAGTACGGAATAAAGGCGCCGCTTATGATAGTCAAGGGCGACGGATCGATCATGAGCGAATCCGTTGCGCTTGAAAGACCGATCGAGACGATATTGTCGGGACCGGCCGCTTCGCTCATCGGGGCGAAGATGCTTACCGGAAAGGACGACGCGATCGTGATGGACATGGGCGGGACGACCACCGACATAGGGATACTGAGGAACGGCCGCCCCCGGCTGGAAAAGGAGGGGGCGATGATCGGAGGGCGAAGGACGAGGGTGATGGCGGCGGAGATATCGACATCCGGCATCGGCGGCGATTCCAGGATGGTCGTTAACGGAAGCAAGTTCATATTGGGATCGCTGAGGGTGATGCCGTTATGCATCGCCGCATCGAAATGGCCTCAGATGCTCCCGCGTCTTAGAACGGTGGCGGAAACGGCATCCAAATTCTCGCCCGAGTGCCTGGATGTGAAGAACATCGTTCAGGATACTGAGTTCTTCGTCAAAATCAAAGAACTGAAGAATATGTCTCTCAGCAATGAGGACGCCGCACTGCTCGAACTGATCTCGGAAGAGCCTTTCTCATTGAAAGAAGCTGGTGCGAAACTGAACATACACCCGTTCTCGTTCAACGTCGGCAGGATGGAGGAGCTCGGCATGATACAGCGCATAGGTCTTACGCCCACGGACATATTACATGCGGAAGGGAGCTATACGGAATACGAGAGATCGGCGTCAGAATATGCGGTGAGACACAACTCTCGGAAGATGAGGATGACCGAAGAGGAATTCATCGGCTTCGCCAAAGGAAAAGTGGTGGACAAACTCGCCGAGGTACTGCTCAGAAAACTGTTCTTCGAAGAAACGGATACGTTCGATATGGACGCGCTGGGCCACGATCTGATGCGGAAAGCGATCTCCGGAGAACAGGGGCGGGACTACTATTGTATCATTGGACTCAACAAACCGCTGATAGGCATAGGCGCTCCTGTCTCCGCATATTTCCCTCAGATAGCGGAGAAGTTCAGGGCGGAACTGCTTCTTCCCGAACACTCGGAGGTCGGTAACGCGGTGGGCGCGGTCACCGGGAGCGTTATCGAGAGCATGGAGATCCTTCTGAGACCGTCCGCCGGACAGAACGCGCTTGACGATCCTTCCGGGATATTGTTCGCACCCTTCGGCAGGACGGAATTTGAAAAGCTGAGCGAGGCCGAAGCATACGCGGTCTCCGAGGGAGGGAGATATGTGACGGAACGTGCTAAAAAAGCGGGCGCCGATCACATAGAGATACATTCCCGCAAGATCGATAAGAAAGTTGGTCTGGGTGAAGGTTACGAAGGCCGTATACTCATCGAGACGCTGATCACGGTGACCGCGGTCGGAAAACCCAGACAGTTCGGCATCTCGGACGACTGAGGGATCGCATGCTCCTTAAAGCGGAATCCGTCACAAAATCATTCGGCCCCGTTAAAGTACTTATAAAGGCGGACCTGCAGATAAACCGCGGGGACAGCATCGGTCTCATTGGTGTGAACGGTGCCGGAAAAAGCACATTCATGAAAATTTTTCTGGGAGAGATGAGATGCGACACCGGCGAACTGACGAGGAACACGCATAAGATAGGTTACCTTCCGCAGTTCGCCGAATCGTCGTCCGAATTCACCGTCCGGGATGTTCTCGGAAGGCCGTACGGGCACGTCGAGCACATAAAACAGAGGATGTCCCTGCTCAGCGAGATGATGACCTCCGGGAAGGACATAGACTGGAATTCCGTCACAACGGAATATGCATCTTTAGAATCCGAACTCTCGCGTTCCGGAACGGAGGACGAGGATGTTCTTCTGTCGTCGCTGGAAAAGGTGGGATTATCCCGGGACCTGGTGAACAGAACGATGGACACACTCAGCGGCGGGGAACGGACGAAAGTGATGCTTGCCCGCGCATTGGTGCAGGCGGACGGGTGCGATGTCCTTTTTCTGGACGAACCGACGAGTCATCTGGATATTTCTACGGTGGAATGGCTGGAGGATCATCTTTTAGAGACCAAATGTACGCTTGTAGTGATAAGCCACGACCGTTATTTTTTGGATAAGGTCGCGACAAAGATGTCCGAGATATCGTTCGGAAAGACAAGGGAGTACAAAGGCAATTATTCCGCGTTCGTGATGAAGAAGATGCTCGAACTTGAAAGAATGGAGGCGGAATACAAAAAATATGCTGCGAACAAAAGAAAACAGGAAGAGATCGCCGAGAACATGCATAAGGACCAATGGTTCTTCTCTACGCACAAGACAAGACAGAAGATGATCGACCGTCTCGAAGAGAAGGAAGCGCCCGAGATAAGCAAAGAGATAACGGTAAAGATCCAGGCGGCCCAGAAATCGGGAAAGAATATGATCACCGCAAAGGACCTTAAGATAGAATTGGGCGGGAGGACGATATTGAACAAAGTGGATCTGGATGTAATGAAAGGAGATAAGATCGGTATATTCGGATCCAACGGGGCCGGAAAAAGTACGCTGATCAAAGCGCTTATCGAGAAAATTCCGAGCAAAGGCGAACTCTGGGTGGCACCGGGCGCGAAGATCGGATATTTCTCGCAGGATCACAGTGTTCTCGATCTCGAACTTACGGCGGAAGAACAGATATTAAAAAAGATAGGAAAGGACAGACGCGGTGAAGCGAGAGGCCTTTTGGCGAGGATGCTTCTCACCGGGGATCAGGTGGACAGAAAGATGAGCACCCTGTCCGGGGGTGAAAGAGTGAGGGTGGCGCTCACGCTTCTGCTGCTGGACGAAACGAACCTTCTGATACTCGACGAACCTACGAATTACCTTGACATT
>WRKA01000133.1 GCA_009778265.1 Methanomassiliicoccaceae archaeon
CGACATCCTTTCCGGTCACCCGGGACACCTCTTCCCCGATGGATCGCGGCGCCTTCTTCCATCTCCACAGCGCAAATTCCTTCCACTCTTCCGGAAGACCGCGCGATCCCGAATATTCGGTGAGATAAGAATCCCATTCTTCGTATCTGCCGCTCTCTCCCTTCACGATCTCGAGTTCGGCAAGGTCCGACGCCGGACAGAGAAAACATCCGATCCTGTCCAACCCTTTCGTATACCATATGTTGTACGGCGCCTTCTTCCAGAAGATGTACATCCAGACATGAAGCGAATTCCAATTCTGTATCGGGGATGCGCCGATCTGACCCGGGGTCCACGGATTCGTCCACACACGGGGTTTCGAGTGTCTGGCCTCGGACTCATATTTCCTCTGACCTATGAACGATAACACACCATCAGGAAAATTCTTCAGTATCGCGCCGACGGTCGGACCCAATTTATTCGTCTTGCAGCACCACCTGAAATCTTTGGCCGGAGGGCCGAAATGAACCAGATTGCCGAAGAAGGCGTTCACGGGTGCATGCTCTTCTATCAATTGCAGACCGTACCGTTCAACGGTCTCGTGCACATGTTCGACCGTTTCATCGAATTCCAGTCCGGTGTCTATGAACAGTACGGGAAGTCTGCGGCCGGCATCCATCGTAAGAAGCAGGGTGGCAAGGCTGTCCTTTCCTCCCGAGAACGAGACTATCGCCGGAAGATCGTTCTTTTCGATCGTGCTGTTTATGAAAACAACGGCCTCATCCCTTCTTCTTATCAGCATCGTTCCGTTGGCTTCGATGACCTCGTCCCAAGATGCCGTTCTGTCGGAAGATAACAATTCTTCCGGCTTCGTCCATTTCGTTTTTACCGCAAGTCCTCTGTCGCTGCTTATCATGTCGGCAGCGTTCATTTTCGCTATGCCGGTGGCGATGACGTTCTTTTCGTTATCAATTATTATGACCTCGTCGCCGTCCTTGACGTCGGGATGTGCGTCCGTCACTCCCGGCGCCATAAGATTTTTACTTTCTCTGATGAACCTGACCGCACTGGGATCGCAGATAACGTAACCTCTGCTCATCGCTCTTCCGATACGCATTGCGCTCTGCATCCTGTTCAGAAGTATCCATCCGCCGCGCATATCATAGCGGATGCTTGCGACCGAGGACCCGTCTATGATGATCTCATCCATCCTGTCGAGCGACGGCGATTTGTTCAACAGTACGATATGACCGTCCGGAAGCAGAGCGCCGCCGGACCCCGGACCGAACTGCGTATCCGCCAGTCCTCTTATCATATCGATATCACGGGGGAACGCCGGCCTGATATCCCCGGGAGGCGTAACTTCAACTTCTTCCGTTCCGGAACCGCATACGGGACAGACGGCATCCTCAAGGATCGGTAAGTTGCAGGGGAAGCACCACCTCAGATGATTCTTTCCTAATCTGACCGCCGGCATGGACCAACCGAAACATATGCATGATTTAAACGTTGAGGCTGAGAACGGTTCGGGATATGAAAAATATTAACGGTGATGAATATCTTTTATATATTAGATGTGTATTCCATCATCAGGTCTGCGATCCGGCAACAGGGGAACGCCGGCCCGGTCCGTGTTATTCTCATAGCATAGACGATACCTCCCCGTCCACCGGTCCTTTGCCGCCGGCGGACACAAATGCGGCATTCTCATTTTCACCGAACGGACGGTTTATATATCGTCATTCAATCGCGTTCTCCCATGAAGCTGAATGCGTCCGGTCGTTCGTTAGGGGTCGAATATGCGATACGTGAGATCGTCGTTCCCGCGAACGAGATGGAAAAGCAGGGAAAGAGGATGATCTGGCTCAATATCGGCGATCCGAACAAGTGGGATTTTGAGACGCCGGAATATTTCAAGGCGGCATTACGCGAAGCTGTCGATAAAGTGGACAACGGTTACGGGGATTCCCAGGGAAGCAAAGAACTCAGACAGGCGATCGTGGACCGCGAATACGAAAAACACGATGCGAGGATATCTTCCGATAAGGTATTCGTCACAAGCGGTGTCAGCGAAGCGGCGAACGTCCTGATGGCAACGTTCATAGAACCCGGGGACGAGGTCCTCGTACCCGGACCGGGATATCCGTCATACACTCAGTACATCAAATTCTACGGCGGAACCCCGGTGCCGTACAAACAGATCGAAGAGGAGAACTGGCAACCGGACATCGACATGATCAGGGAACGCATAACCGAGAGGACAAAAGGCATTATCGTCGTGAATCCCAACAACCCCACCGGCGCCGTATATCCGGAACGCTCGATAAGAGAGATCGGGGACATAGCGGCGGAATATGAGATACCGATGATATCCGACGAGGTGTATGATAAGATCACCTTCGATGGTAAATATTTCTCAGCGTCGCGTTTACCGTCCGATGTGTCCAGGATAATACTGAACGGATTCTCAAAAGTGAATCTGATGCCGGGATGGAGGGTCGGTTACGGTTATTACATGGACGAAAAAGGGATGCTGAACGATATCTTCGAAGGTATGATGCGCCAGTTGAGACTGAGGATATGTTCCAACGTCCCGTGTCAATGGGCGGCAAAAGCGTCGCTGCAGGGTCCGCAGGATTACATAACCGAGATGAACGGCAAGCTGAAGGAAAGGGCGACGTTCATCCACAAGCGCTTCAACGAGATCCCCGGGATATCCGTGGAAAAAGCGAAGGGATCGATGTTCATGTTCCCTAAAGTGGAACTGACGAAATGGAAGAACGATATGGAATTCGTTGTCGATCTTCTGAAGACGGAAGGTGTCGTTTTCGTCAACGGTTCGGGATTCTGCACCGAGTTCGGTCAGTCGCATTTCAGGACGATAACGTTACCTCCGATGCCCGTTCTCGAAGAGGCTTCGGATAAATTGGAAAGGTTCATGAGAAAAAGAAGGTCCGAGTAAGGGGTTTTTCGGACGCTCATTTGCCGAGGCGTTTGAGCATCTTCACGGCCACGTCGACAACTTCCCTTCCTTTTTCGATGCGGTCTACCGCCTGAAGCCTCGACATTCCCGGTCCGGTGACGCCGAACGCCACCGGTTTGTTGTATTCCAGCGAAAGATCGGCGATCTTCCTCGACGCGTGGGATATCACCACGTCGTCGTGTTCCGTTTCCCCTTCGATCACCGCGCCTAATGTTATCACGGCGTCGATGTCCTTCTCTTCGAGCATCTTCTTCACCGCAAGGGGCATATCGAACACCCCCGGCACCATTATCGTTCTCGCGATCTCCACTTCCAGGAATTCCGCCTCGCTTTTCGCGCGTTCGATCATCATTGACGTTATATCAAAATTGAATTCCGCCGCCACCATTCCGAGCTTGTATCTTTTCATTCATACCACCTTGTTCCTTTATTACAGGGGTTTGGCGTCGCCGAACCCCTCCCTCAGCCCTCTGCCCGCGTTCTCGGCGAGCCTGTCGGGATGGAATATCATATCGTACGCGTTCCGCGCATGTTCTCTGGACCTGCGGTCGGCAAGGAATGCCAGCGTCCTGTCGTCATCCGCTTCGTCCTCATGCACGAACACCTCTATTATGTGCGTGTTGGTCATGAGCTGCGCTTTTATGAGGCCTTGCGACGCCTCGTGCGCGCACATCCTGTCCTTCTCTTTCGGACCGGGCATTCCCAACGCCATCACGATGTCGCACTTCTGCTCCTCTATCAGTTTTTTGCACGCTACCGGAAGGTCCTTGATGCCGGGCACGGTGCTCCTTATTATCCTGAACCCGGTGCCCGTTCTTTTTAATTCGTCCGCCGCCGATGCGCCCATGTCGTATCTCGCGAACGTGGTATCGGCGATACCGATGAGCTTCATTCGTTATCGCCTCCGAACTTCTTCACTATCTCTTCGATGATCTTCCTCGTTCCCGTCAGGTCCTCGCTGTACCGGGTGGCCCTTCTTATCTCGGTGCTCATCCCTCTTTTCTTCAGTTCCGTTCTCAGTTCGTCCTCGTTGAACGTTTGGTCGAATCCTAACACAATTATATCCGGCCTTATCTCTTCGATCGTCGAATACATATCGGATTCGTGACCGATCACCGTTCTGTCAACGGGTTTCAGCGAATTGATTATTTCCGCTCTCATCTTTTCCGGCGTTATAGGTTCGTGTTTTCTTTTTCTTACGGTATGGTCGCAGGCCACTACGACGATCAGCTCGTCACCCATCGCCTTCGCCTGTTCCAGATAAGAGATGTGGCCGGTATGCAGGATGTCGAAGACCCCGGAGGCCATCACGCGGACCATCTGTCACTTCCTCCCTTTCCAGGAATCTATTATCTCGCCGCCTTCGACGAACGTGTATCCGTTCTTCAGTGCATATTTTCTGACATCGTCTTTGTTCATCGCATTACCGTCGTCGCCCATCATCTCGCAGATCGTTGCCGACGGCGGTACGCCGGCCATTATCATCAGCGCGGTTGTAAGTTCGGTGTGCCCTTTACGGTTCTCCAATATCTTCTCGCTTGTATTGAGAAGATGAACATGTCCCGGGGCTCTGAACTTATTCCCGAGGGCGGCGATCTTCTCTTCGTTCGTTCCGTCGGAGAATATCGTGTTCGCATATTCGGTGATGGTCATCGCGCGGTCCCTGTCGGTTATTCCGGTGTAGGTGCTTCTCAGGTTTATCGTGAGACCGAACGAGGACCTCGTGTTATCGTAAGGGATGTCGGTCGGGGCCATCGCCCTCAGCAGCGGATATCTTGCCGAGTCGTCGAAGAAGACGTCGGACATGAACGGAAGACCCAGTTCTTTGGCGATGCCGTACGGCGTGGTTGTACAGATCAGGCCGCCGGCGTCCTTCCTCATCGTTCTTATGATATCGGGGGTGACGAACCGCGACGCTATCGTCATATCCGTTTCCCGTTCTCTGTCGTCGAAGTCGTACACAAGGACAAGTTTCCCGTTCCGTATGTCCTCGACAGCATTCTTTAAACTCATCTTATCTCCCGGTAAATGCGTCATATGGCGGTCTATTGAAAAACCTTTGTCCAACTACCATCTTTTTTGTATCAGGTCCCGGGCGTCCGCGCAGCGGATCGTTCCAATAACGGCGCCGCTTTATCATTAGAGGTGTTCAGACATCGCCGATAAAGCAATTATATGGGTTTTATATAGATTTTTCACACAGCTTATATAAATATGGGGTAACTAATCCAACTACAGGATGAACGGACCATCAAGACCCCTCTATGATGATGATCGCACGATCATCTTTAACGATCCGACGGACATGCCGGAACAGATAGAGGTCGCTTTGAATTTTCCTATGATAAACATTCCGAAAAGATCTAAAGTATGTATCTGCGGGATGGGCGCGTCCGCCATGGCCGGCGAGATAATGTCGGACTTCGCCGACGAATCGTCCAGTGTTCCCATCACAGTGGTAAGGAACGCGGAGCTCCCGAAGTGGGTGGACGAGGATACCGCGGTCATAGTGATGAGCTACGCCGGCGACACCCCGGAGACACTGGCGCTGTACGATCAGGCGTTAGTGCGCGGATGCGGCATCGTATGTATAACATCCGGCGGCAAACTGATGAAAAGGGCGGAGGCCGAAGGGAGCGCACTCATCGAAGTTCCCCCGGGACTTCTGACAAGAGGTGCGTTAGGTTATATGCTGGGATGCACCGCGTCCGTATTTGAGGAGATGGGGATATGCGGGAGCAGGACGGAATTGAACAAAATGCTTCCTTCTCTGAAAGAATTCAGGGACAGTCTGACGGACGACGGGGCGGAGAACGAAGCGATGGTCATCGCGAGAACGATATCGGAGAAGATACCCGTAATATACAGTCTCGTGAACATGCGCGCCGCGGCCATAAGATGGAAGATGCAGATCAACGAGAACTCCAGGATGATGGCGTTCTGCGGAACGATACCGGAGTTCAACCACAACGAGATAATGGGGTGGACCGAGGACAAGATCTCCGGGGAGTTCATTCCCATAATAATATGCGACAACGATCCCGCGGACGTCCTGAAGTTCATGACGGAGACGCTGTGCAGAGTGCTGAAGAGCAACGGGATAAATCCTTATATTTTCAAAGTGAAAGGTTCCAGCGATCTTGAGAAGAATCTGATCTCCATCATACTCGGCGATCTCGTATCCATATATCTGGCATATATGAACGGCGTCTACCCGGGAGAGATCCGGCTCAAGAGCGCCGGCGGACCGCGCAAGGAATTCAACTGATAACGTACGACCGGCCGTCATCTTTCAAAGGACCTTGTCGGACGCATAATTATTTTAATCTCATGGATTTA
>WRKA01000134.1 GCA_009778265.1 Methanomassiliicoccaceae archaeon
ATCCCGCCGAAGTTCTTACCGGTCCCGGGGTACACCGAGACAATTATCTCTCCGGCGTTGTGACAGTTGATGACCGTGTTGCGATCGGTGCCGACGTTCGGATTCTGCACGGTGCCCGCTATGCCTCCGAGGTCCTCGTCCCCGGATACGCTGCCCGTATTACAGCAGTCCTCGATGCTGCTGCCCGTGCTCAGGACCCCTGCGATCCCGCCCACGAAGACCTTGCCCGAGACGGCTCCCGTGTTAGAACATCCCGCGACCGTGCTTGTGATCTGAACTATTCCGGCAATACCGCCGATGCGGCCGGATTCCAATGCGATGATACTGCCGTTGTTGCGACAGTCCGCAACTGTACCGGACGACGTAATGCCGCCCGTTATGCCGCCTACACGGTCTGCTCCCGATATCTGACCGTCGTTCTGACAGTCCGTCGCCGAACCGCCTTCCATATATCCTATTATGCCTCCCGCGTAATAATAACTCGATATCTGGCCGTCGTTGTGACATTCCGCCAGTTCCGATCCCGTAACATGACCGGCAATGCCGCCCGTGTGGTTCGAACCTGAGATCATACCGGAGTTCCGGCACAGATCGATGATACCGTCGTTCGAAGGTCCGGAACATATCATTCCGATGATACCGCCTATGTGCGATATGCCGGATACGGTGCCCGCGTTGTAACATCCTGTGACCGATCCGCCGTCCGCATATCCTGCGATCCCGCCTATGTCCGACATGCCGGATACGGTACCCGCGTTGTAACATCCTGTGACCGATCCGCCGTCCACAAATCCTGCTATTCCGCCTACGCACCGTGCGGACCTTATGAGACTTTCCTCCACACCCAGATCCTTTACCGACCCGGCGAGGTATCCGAAGAGACCTTGTCCCTCGTCAGGAGAGTCGTTGTCTATGTAGACCCCTCTGATCGTCCTTCCGTTACCGTCAAAGTTCGCTTTGAAAGGTGTGTCGTGTGAACCTATCGGCGTCCAGATGTTCTTAGGTATCAGCCCTTTGCTCCAGACATTGAGCATTGATGTATCGTTAAGACTTACATCCTTGCTGAGTTTGTAATACACAGCGTCGTTGTTATAATCCGAATTACCGTCATTGATCAGTTCCGCCAGCAGTTTCAGCTGCCCCCCGGACGATATAAGGAACGGATCGGTCTCGCTTCCCGGTTCTCCGGTCCCTTCCAGAGGGAAAGCGTATCCGTCGCTGTCCCAATCTGCCGTTCTGCCGTCCCATTGAACGGCCGCGGCATCGTCGGCGAATGAAATTCCTCCGAATATGAGAATTGCTGCCGTTACCATTATAGTGACCGCTAGCGGCCATTTTCCTTTTCTTACCCCAATTAGCATATCGCTACGCTCCCGAGAGAGTAAAAGGTCTCCTCTTATTTAATAATTTAAAATATATATCAGTGTTAAAACATACAATTAGATATATAAAATGTTTTTGATATATTTTTTTCAGCATTTATAAACTTTAACAATAATTGAGTAGGAGGACATTAACAAAGGTGTGGGAACAGAACTGCCGGAACGGAACATACACATTGATAAGAATAAAAAAAGGTTGAGAAAAGGGGGTTGCCCCCCTCTTTTGTGTTTAATTCCTTGATACGACTTCGTGTATCGAACCGTCGGCGTTCCTTATGGTCACGTTCAGCGGCATCTGACCGGGCAGACTGTGCGTTGCGCACGAGTTACACGGATCGTATGCTCTGAAGGCCATCTCCGCCATGTTCAGAAGTCCCGGCGAGACCTCGAAGTTCTTGATCAGCGCCTTGGCGACCTTGGCGACGGACATGTTCATCGCGCCGTTGTTGTTCGTTGTACCGACAACAAGGTTGCATGATGTCACGATACCGTTCTCGTCGCAGACGTAGTCGTGCGTCAGCGTTCCTCTCGGCGCTTCCACGCATCCCACTCCCCTTCCGCCGGGTACGATATCCTTCTGCTTTATGTCGCTGTTGCACAGGTCCTTGTCGGATGCGTTCTCCAGACAGCGTTCTGCGGCGTAGATCATCTCAAGTATCCTTGCCCAGTGGGTCGTGAGCGTGAAGTGCACCGGCCCCGTTACACCGAGGTCCTTGAAGAACCCTCTGAACTCTTCGAACTTCTCCTGCGCGTACGGCGTCGTGAATCCTTCGGAGACGTTCAGCCTTGATAACGGTGTTGCGCGGTATATTCCGCTGTCCGGCCCGTCGATCAGTCCCTTGTATCCTATCTTCTTCAGGTAGGGGAACTTCTCGTACGACCACGGTTCGACCGCTTCGGCGACGTTGTCGAGGTAGTCGACGGCGTTATACTTCGCAAATTCTTTGCCTTTCTGGTCCACCACTCTTATCTGACCGTCGTGGAATTCGACCTTGTTGTCCTTGTTGACCATTCCCATGTAGTACGTCTCGTGGTAGTACAGATCGGGGTTCGCGATTATGTCCACGTAGTCCTTGTTCTTTAACACGATATCCGTGAACACATCGAGCGACGTCTTTGCGAAACTCACGAGATTCTCGGCCATGGCGATCATCTCTTTCTGCGACTCCTTGCTTATTCCTATGGATACGCCTCCGGGAACTCCCATCGCGGGGTGGGTCGCCTTTCCGCCGATCATCGCCTGTATCTTCTGCGCCTGAGAACGCGCTTTGAGAACGGCCCCGCCTAATTCGAGACCTACCGCTCCGACCACTCCGAGAACGTTCCTCGTCGCTGCCGGATGCGCGGGACCCAATACGAAGTCCGGTGACGCCAGCGCATAGAAATGAGCTATGTGGCTGTGCACGAAATGCGCATTGTAGAACAGGTCGCGTATGCGGAACGCTGTTTCCGTCGGTTTCGTCGAATAACAGCCGTCTATCGCTTTCGTCGACGCCAGATGGTGCGCCCCGGGGCACACGCCGCAGAGTCTTGCGGTTATCTGGTTCAGTTCCGTTACCTTCCTGCCGATGCAGAATCTCTCGAATCCCCTCAGCTCGGGGACCTGCCAGTAAACGTTGTTCACATTCCCCTCGTCGTTCAGGAATATCTCGATCTTCCCGTGTCCTTCCAGACGCGTTATCGGGTCTATCGTTATCCTCTTCGAATCTATCTTCTTCTTCTCATCCCAAATCACAGGTCCGGCCATATCACTGACCTCCTTTCTTTTCCACGACTGATCTCTTGATCAGCGACTTCGACATCGAGAACGCATAGAAGTATCCAAGCGGATCCCTCACTGTGGACATGATGTCGATTATCTCATCCTCTCCGCACGTCGGGTCGTTCTCCAGTATCGGGAACAGCGACGCAATGGCGGTGAATATGCTCGATCCGAGCTCCGTCACCGCTTTCGTCGGTCCGTAACATCCGCGGCACGGCTGTGCCACTTTTGTGCATTTGGCGCCACATCCTCCCACGGTGGCGGGACCGAGACACAATATGCCCTGGTCCATCAGGCACAGTTCCGGATCGACGTCTATCTCGTGTGGTTCGACGATCTTCGTGATCCTCCTCATCTCCTTCTTCCGGTGACATTCCTCGCATAACGTTTTCGTGGTCACACCGATCATCGTTCCCTTCGGGGGTAACGCCTCACCTTTGTAAGCGAACGCCGCTACCGCCGCGAGCAGATGTCTTATCGACTCCTGCGTGGGCGGGCATCCGGGTATCGAGTAATCCACATCTATCACCTGATCCAGCGACTTGACGACATCGTAGAGCATCGGTATGGTGATCTCTCCGTCCGCCGTCATCACCGATGTCTGCGGAATGACGGGCTTGGACTGTTTGTCCTGGAAGTCCTTCATCGAGCCGCATTTGGTGTACACGTAATCGAGGAGCTCCTCTTTTCCGCCCGGGATCAGATTGGCCAATGACGGCGATCCGCCGAAGCAGGCGCATGTCCCGTATGAAACGACGAGCAGCGACTTCTGCCTGAGCAGTTTCGCCATGTGCTCGTTCTCCGTGTTGCGTACGGCACCGTTGATTATTGAGACGGTTATCTCCTGGTCCTTCATCGCCGCGATATCCTTCTCTTTCCCGTCCGCGGCTATCGGCCACATGACGATGTCGGCCATATCGCCTATCGTGAGGATACGCTCATCGGTGTCCAGAAGCGAAACATCGCAGCCTCCGCATCCGGCGGCCCAGTATATCGCCAGTTTGATCTTTCCTCCCGGAGGGGCTCCGGGGAGCAGCGGGTACGCGTCGAGCGGATTTGTCGATTCCGCCGGAGCGGGTTCTGCCTTCGTCGCTTTCGCTTCGGCCTTTGCCGCCTTCGCTTCCGCTTTAGCTTCCGCCTTTGCCGCCTTTGCTTCGGCCTTCGCTTCCTTTGTGACGACGGGCTCCTTCACATCGACCACTTTCTTCTCATGCTCCTTGCATCCGCAGTCGCATTCATCCTTATGTTTATCTCTGTTGAACAATCTGTCAAAGAATCCCATTCACTGCACCCCCTTGAGCGGCGTAGGACCGAGGTCCTTTATTGTTTGGACGAAAGAGGACATCGTGTTCTGGAACTTCTCTCCTTCCGATGCGGAGACCCATTCTAGTCTCAGCCTTTTAGGATCGAATCCGTATTGCTCGAGGACCATCCTCAGAAGCGCTATCCTCCTTCTTGCTCTGTAGTTACCGCCTATGTAGTGGCAGTCGGCCGGGTGGCATCCGAGGATGATCACACCGTCCGCGCCTTTGGACAGGGCCCTGAGCACATGCTCCGGATCTACCCTGGCGGAACACATCGTCCTTATCACACGGAAGTTCGTGGGCATCTGCAGCCTTGCCACACCGGCGCCGTCCGCTCCCGCGTACGAGCACCAGTTGCAGCAGAACGTTATTATCTTAGGTTCGAAATCTGCCATTCTGTTCACGCTCCTGCCTTCACATCGAAACAGGCGTCGATCTCGGCCTGTATCTGAATGTTCTTGAATCCTTTCTGCTCCATCGCACCCGACGGACATGCGGCCACACAGCATCCGCATCCCTTGCAGAGACCGGCGTTGACACTGCTCTTCTGCCTGCCGTCGCCGAGCGGGATGATCTCTATGGCCTTGTACTCGCAGCATCCTTCGCAGACACCGCAGCCGTCGCAGTAGTTCTCGTTCACCGACGCGATGATACCTTCCGAGATCAGGTTCTCCTTGGATATTATCGTCAGCGCCCTCGCGGCCGCGCCGGCCGCCTGGGCGATGCACTCGTCCATGAATTTCGGCCAGTGTGCGAGACCCGCGACAAAGACACCCTCCGTCGCAAAGTCCACCGGCCTCAGTTTCTGGTGCGCCTCGAAGTAGAATCCGTCCTTGCTTATCGGGATCTTGAGCATCTTCGCCAGCTCCTCCTTCTCCTCGCGGTCGGGGGCTGTGCCGCAGCTCAGCACCACACGGTCAACCGGGACCTCGACGTCCTTGCCCAAGATGATATCGTACGCTTTTACGGCGTTACCGTCGTATGAGGGCAGGTCGTTCCCGTCCTTATACCTCAGGAACCTGATGCCGAGGGACGATGCCTCTTTGTACAGTTCCTCGCGGAATCCGTACGTCCTGATGTCCTTGTGGAATACGGAGATATTGGCGGACGGGTCCGCTTTCTTTATTGCTATCGCGTTCGTTAACGCATTGGCGCAGCAGGTACGCGAGCAGTACTTCACTTTGTCGCTCCTCGATCCGACGCACTGTATGAAAGCAATGTTCTTGCCCGAGAACTTTCCGTTCCCGACCGCAAGCTCGGCCTCCGTCAGCGTCATAACTTTGCCGTCCTTTCCGTAGTTGAACTCGGTCGGCTTGTATTCGGACGCGCCTACCGCGAGTATAACGGCACCGACCGGATATTCTCCGGAATCGAGCTGCAATTTGAAGTTGCCGACGAATCCGGGGATGTCCTTCACTTTGGCTTTCTTGTGAACGGTTATCATCTTGTTCGATTCGACCTTCTTTATCAGCTCTGAGACAAAGTTCCCGACGTTGACGCCGTCGATCTCGTATTTCACGCCTATGTACTTCGCCGACGATCCGCCCAGGTTCGCCGCCTTCTCCACAAGGTGCACCGGGTATCCCTGTGCGGCTATGTCGAGCGCCGCGGACATTCCGGTTATGCCCCCGCCGATCACGACGGCGGAACCGGTGACCGGTATCCTCGTTCCCTCGAGCGGTTCGAGCAGCGCAGATTTTGCTACCGCCATCCTCAGAAGGTCCTTCGCCTTCTCCGTTGCTTTCTCGGGTTCGTGCATGTGGATCCACGAGCACTGGTCGCGGATGTTGGCCATGTTGAACAGATATTGATTCAGTCCGCCGTCCCTACACGCGTTCCTGAATAACGGTTCGTGAGTTCTCGGTGTGCAGGATGCAACGACAACGCGGTTC
>WRKA01000135.1 GCA_009778265.1 Methanomassiliicoccaceae archaeon
GCGTCCTTGAACGCGTCGCCGCCGCTCATTGCCACATTCGCACGTCCGTCGGTTGTCAATACAACGTAGTACCTTTCATTCGGACGCATCCTCGTCTCTTTCTTTAATTCCATATATACTTTGAGAAGCGCCGCCGCCAAGGGCGTTGTTCCTCCCGTAGGCATCTCCTTCAGTTTTCTGTATGCGAAATCAACGCTCTTCGTGAATGGGAGCAGAACTTCGGCATGGTCGCGTCTGAACGCCGTCAGTCCCACTTTGTCACGGTTCTTGTATGATTCTTTGAGCAATGAGAATACGGCACCTTTCACGGACACCATCCTTTTCCTCGCGCCCATCGACCCGCTCGCGTCCACCAGGAACATCACGGTCGCGCCGCTTTTTCTTTCCCTTACTTTCTGTCTCAGGTCGCTCGTCTCCAGTGATAACGCAAGACCGTCTCTTTTTCTGAACTTCTGGTACGGTGCCGCCGCCCGCATACTCGCGTCCAATGCGAGATCGCGGTAATCCGATGATGCTCTCGATCTCACGTATCTTCCTTTTGTTGTCGTGCTTTTTGTTTTCCCGTGCTTTCCGTACGACCTTGCGTTGATGTCGCGTATCCTCTTCAATTCCGTGAAATCGATCACACTGAATGTGTTCCCTACAGAAAAAACAGTTTCGGAATCGTCGCCGCCCGTTCCCTGGTCTCCGTCGTTCTCGTTCTCATTTCCGCTTTTACCGTCCTCTGAGGACGACATCTCCGGTCCCGAGATATCCGGAGGTTCCGGACCGGATTCCGAGGATCTTTTTTCATTGGGTTCTTCGGGAACTTCCGTCATTCTGTGGCCGAGACACATCTTCGCCGCTTCTTTTATGTCATCTAAAGTAACGTCGTCCCTTTTGTCAAGCGCGGCTAACGCGATCGCGGCATTTGTCATCGCTATATCTCCCCGATGACCTTCCGCTCCCACCTTTGTACAAAGTTCCGCGATCACCCTCAGAAGATCGTCGGATATTGATACGTATCCTATACGGTCGGATGCGTCCTTTATCTCTTCGGAAACGGCCGCGTCCTCCTCCTCGTATCTCGAACGGAACGCTTTACGATCGTCATCATATTCCGTTTTTCTGCGCAGTATCTCATATCTTTCCTTTTCGTTGTTCGTGTTCCCGATGTTCACACAGAGATCGAACATATCCAGCAGATGCGTGTCGATCGGATCTTCCAGAATGTTCATCGTCGCGATGAATTTGAATTCGCTTCTGTACGACCACGATAACCCTTCCCGTTCCGCAACGACCTCGTCGCCGAGCGCCGCCTTCAGTATCCCGCCGAGGACGGGGCGGTCCATCAGGTTGGCGTCATCCCCGTATAATATGTTGTTCTCCGCTCTGTTCATCAGACCCGGCAGTATCCTGCGTTCACCGGACGTCATCGTTCCCTCTATGTCCAGAGAACCGATCACCTGACCTTCCGTCGCGTTCAGCGGCAAATTGATTATCTTCTTTTCCGAGATCCCGGGGATCGATCTTACTGTCGTCGTCTTTGCGGATCCGGATATCCCTTGGATCAGCACCGTCCTTATTCCCGGCGATACGAGCATGCACTTGATCGCTTTCTTGACCTCGTCCGCATTCAGAACGGCGGAGAACGGAAAACAGTTCAGATGCTCTTTATCCATTTTTGAAGCTCCTCTGCGTCTATGGAGGATTCTTGGAACGGATTACGCCTCATTCTGTGCGTTAATACGAGATTGGCTATGCTTGCGACATCCTCTTTGATCGTCTTGTTGCGGCCGTAGAACGCCGCGTACGCCGACGCCGATTTCAATAACGTGATATCGGCGCGGTGTCCGTCCACTCCGAAATATAATGATGCTTCGACGGCCATCCTCATCGCTTCGTCGTCTATCTCCATTTCCGTCAGTAATATCTTTGCGAAGCCGATCCTCTCTCTCAGCGCATCCTGGGCTCCCGCGTAAAGTTCATTGAACGCGTCCGGGTCTTTCTCAAATTGCAGACGCCTCTTTATCACTTCTATCCTCGTGTCCACATCTTTCTCGCTTTTTACATCGACCGCCATTCCGAATCTGTCCAATAACTGAGGCCGCAGATCGCCTTCTTCGGGATTCATGGTACCGACCAAAATGAACTTCGACGGATGTGCGAAGGATACTCCTTCCCTTTCAACGTAGTTACGGCCCATCGCCGCCGCGTCCAGTAAAAGATCGACCAGATGATCGTCAAGAAGGTTCACCTCGTCCACATAGAGAATATTACCGTTCGCTTTCGCGAGAACACCGGGTTCGAACTTCCTCTTTCCGGTCTTTAACGCATATTCCAGGTCTAACGTACCCGCAACACGGTCCTCGGTCGCGCTCAACGGAAGTTCGACAACGCGCATGTTCACTGTTTCTTCTTCGATCTTCCCTTTCTCAAGCGATTCTTTGCAGTACGGACAGAGATCGTCCGGCTGTGAGACGGTGCAGCGGAACGGACATTTCGCCACGGTGCGTGACGGCAGAAGGTCCGCCGACGAACGCACCGCCGTTGATTTTGCCGTTCCCTTTTCTCCGCGTATCAGAACTCCGCCTATTAACGGGTTGATTATATTCAGGATAAGCGAATTCTTCATCTCGTTCTGTCCGACGATCGCGGTGAACGGATATCCTTTTCCAAGGCCCATGTGAAGTGAAAAGTGATCGCTGTAAATAAACTATGTCAAATATCATTACCTTTCAATGCTTTAATGATCATATGCCGCTTCTGCGGTAAAAAGAGTGGTGACCGACGTATCGAGCGACCAAACCGGATACGCCGATCCTGCACCGCCGCGAAGATACCGAACGAGGTCCGGTCACGAGTCCTGGGAGGAACATTCCGGACGACCGTCGTTCCCGGATCCTCCGTATCCGGCAACAGGCGGGAAGTCCGACGGCCTGCCACGGTGTTCTCATTACCGAGCACCCGCAAGAGGTGATTTCCTTGCTGCTTCTGCCCGGAACGTACAGCTTACGTCAACCTTCCTTCTGTTCTGTCGCACGAATGCATGTCTTCGCGCGGTGCATTAATGGTTGGATGTATAATCCAATATAAATAATTATGTAATAAATGTCTACTGGCCGTTTTTATCGAGAATGTTCAAAAAAAAGAACTTTCAATACCCTCTCGTCGTTATTCGCGACCGTTCGGACGTCCGCGGAGAGATCGAACTGTATCCTTGGTCAATCGGTCTCCGAAGTGATGGCGGAACCTGTGCTCAGAGGCCTGAACCTTCTCAGTCTCAGCGCATTCGCCACCACGGAGATCGACGACAGGGACATTGCCGCCGCCGCGAGCATCGGCACTTCCGGTATCATCCCGACGCCGAAAAGATAAGGGATACCGGCGGCCACCGGGATACAGACGGCGTTATAACAGAACGCCAGAAATAGATTCTGTTTCACATTCCTCAAGGTGGCCCTGCCGATCTCTATCGCGGCGGGGATGCTTCTGAGGTCGTCGTTCATTATCACTATGTCCGCCGCTCTTATCGCTATATCCGTTCCGGAACCTATCGCGATACCGAGATCGGCCTGCGTCAGCGCCGGAGCATCGTTGATGCCGTCGCCGGCCATCGCGATGTTCTCTCCCGCGACTTGCATATCTTTTATTATTCTCACTTTGTCCTCGGGGAGTGCCTTTGCATGTATCTCGCCGATCCCCGCATATCCGGCGATCACCTTTGCGGTGGACCCTGAGTCTCCCGTGACCATTACCGTCCTTACGCCTAATTCTTTTAATGAAAGGATCCCGGGAGCGGAAGACCTTCTGATGCTGTCTGATATTGAAAAATATCCGGCGAACTCTCCGTCCATCGCAACAAAGACGATCGTCCTTCCGTCGGCCCGGATGTTCTGCGGCCCTTTTATCTCCGGGATGTTCGTGAAGTCGGCACTGCCTACGGCCACCTCCTTTCCGTCGACCCTGCACCTTACCCCTCCGCCCGGCTCCGAGATGAAATCCGACGGCTCCGTTAACGTTATCTTCTTCTTTTCCGCATGACCGACTATGGCCTTCGCCAGCGGATGTTCGGACCTCATCTCCGCCGATGCGGCGTACCTTATCATTTCGTTCTCCGGTATCGCCGACATCACATCTGTGACGCTAGGCCTTCCTTCGGTTATCGTTCCCGTTTTATCGAGAACGACGGATGTTATCTTTCCCGACCTCTCCAAAGCGGCCGCATTCCTGAACAATATGCCGTGCTCGGCCGCCTTTCCCGTGCCTACGGTGATCGCAAGCGGCGTTGCGAGTCCCAGCGCGCACGGACAAGCTATCACAAGAACGGATATCAGCACGATGACCGAGAACTCCGCTCCCTTCCCGGAAACGAACCATATCATACATGCGGCCGCCGCGATGATGATGACCGCGGGAACAAAGACCGCCGCCACTCTGTCCGCTATTCTCGATACGGGCGCTTTGGTCCCCTGGGCATCCTGTATCATCCTGACTATACGGAACAACGCGGTCTCCTTACCGATCTTATCGGCCGTCATCTTCAGAGTGCCGTTCATGTTCACGGTGCCGCTGTATATCATGTCGCCGACCGTTCTGGCGGCGGGCATGCTCTCTCCGGTCAGCATCGACTCGTCCACGGAGGAACTTCCTTCAAGTACGGGTCCGTCGGCCGGTATCCTTTCCCCCGGCCTTATTATGAGAACATCGTTCATCATGATCTCATCGGCAGCTATGGTGACCTCCTTTCCTTCTCTCACCACGTTTGCGGTCGGGGGCGCGAAATTGATGAGCGCCGCAACGACGTCGTTCGTTCTCACTTTGGATCTCGATTCGATATATTTTCCGACGGATACCAAGGTTATTATCATCGCCGCGGAGTCGTAGACAAGCGAATGAACGGAATGCGGATCTCCGGAGAATATCAATGCCGTTCCGTATATGCTGTAAAGGACCGCGGCGGTCGTTCCCAGAGCTATCAGAGTGTCCATCGTGGGAGTTCCGGAGAACAGCGAAGGGTATCCCTTCGTATAGAAACGCCTTCCCGCTATAAGAACGGGGATGCAGAGGACCAGCTGTATCACCGAATACAATTTCGGATCGTCCGAGAGCGGGATAGCGATACCGAGCATGGGCCCCATCGCAAGTATCGACAGAGGTATCGTGAATATTATCGAAACGATCAGTTCTTTCCTTCTCCTTTCCGAGTTCAGCCGTTCCCTTTCCGAGATCGCGTCCGGATCGTCCTCCAGGACGTCGTACCCCGCTTTCTTTATGGCTCCGACTATCCTCTCTTTCGTTATCTTCGACGGATCGTAAAGAACGGATACCACATTATTCGAATAATTCGCATTGGCCTCCTCTATCCCGTCCAGTCTTTCGAGCGCCTTCTCTATGGCGGAAGAACATGCGGCGCACGTCATACCGTCCGTTCTGAGGTTCATCCGCTCAATGCTTTCACCCATCAGAAGAATCCTCGTTTCACCTTCGATCTGAACCCTGCGTCCAGCACCGCCCGTATCAGATCCTCTTCCTTCACGGGATCGTGCATCACCGTCGCCGTCCCCTTTCTGAGATCCACGGAGACCTCTTTCACGTTCTCTACCGCCGATAACGCATCGCCTACTTTTTTAGAGCAGTTCCCGCAGGTCATCCCTTCAATTTTCAGGACCGTTCTTTCCATGATGTGCAATCCGCGTCGGGTTATTCATATTTTGTGTATATCGGACCTGAAAATGATATGCGGCGCGATCGACGCAGAAAGGTCCTCGTTTTGCGAGACCGCCGCTTCCGGATCTCTTTTCCGGAAGCGGTCTCGGTCCCGGGCGGTCTGCCGCACCGTGTTCTTTATGGTTTTGGGAGGTATGAATGAGCTGTTTTTCCTTTTCGTTCTGAAACACGCGGCATATCCGTCGTCGTTCCGTTCTTGCTGTCGGTCATTGAATATGCGTCCTGAGATGACACACTAATGGATGGATGTATAATCCAATATATAAAATGTTGTATCAATCAGAACTGAAGGTCCGAAGGATCGATCCCGAATGATCGTGTTTCGTTATATTACGAGATCACAACGCCTTTTCCAGAACGTTCAGAACGCCGTCGATAAGACGCATCGTTCCCCCGAGTCCGAGCACCGGACGTTCCACCACGTCCACATCGGTCAGCCCTCGGCGCAGAACGTCATAACCTCCGGCGACGATCCCGCGGCGTATCGCCGATGAGATATTATTTCCGTCCCCGATCATCACATCCGCCGGGGTATCGAACGGATCGTCGGAAATATCCAGGCCGTTCTCGTCCGCGAGATCCGAGATCTCATTATCGAATGTGTTATCCATTCCCGTATCGACGGCGACCGGCAGCAATCCCAGGTACGAATAAAGGAATCTCATGACGGGATACGCGATCGCTCCGTTGGCGATAACCGAGAACGTGCACCCCCTCGGGGATCTCCGCTCGGCGAATAACGATGATAATGAACGTGCGGCGCGCTTCCTCCCGCCGGCTACTGCGGCCATAGCTTTCGACGGGTCCGCGTCCGTCCTTTCGCAGACGTTCGCGATCCAGTCCTCAAGCGCGTCGAAACCGATCGGTGCTCCCATGTCCGATCCGA
>WRKA01000136.1 GCA_009778265.1 Methanomassiliicoccaceae archaeon
TGAGTGCAGGGGAAGGGATTTGAACCCTCGAACGCCTACGCGAATAGGCCCTGAACCTATCACCTTTGGCCAGGCTCGGTAACCCCTGCACGCTGTTGCGGGAAACACGTTGTTGTATAAAAAGAATGCTCGTTGAGAAAAAGAGGTTGGGGGAAAGAGTTTGAGTTAAGAAGTTGGAGGTAAAGGGTTTGGGTGGAAGGCCCCCTTGCTTATGCCTTCATTATCTTCATCCAGCCGCCCGACTCGAAAACTGCGAGTTTCCTTGTTGCAAGCGCTCTCTCGAAATCATCCCAGCCGATCACCTGAAGTCTGTTGTTGTGTCCCTTCGTGAACTGTACGCCTTTCGTACCCTTCACAAGGCCCGGCTGGAGCCCTTTTATCCTGGCTATCTGCTTCGCTTTATCTGTGGTAATTCTTTCCATTGCCATTTACATCCCTCTGACTTTTCGCACCTTTGGCGCGTGTGGGTAAATTTATATAGTCAATATTTATAGTTTTCCCCTGTTAAGACCGTGTCCAGCATGTTTTTCGGCACTCCGGCAATATCCCGTCCGGCGGAAAAAACATCCAGCGTCCTTTCGGCGAGGGTGAAGAAAGTGTTATCAAATGACACCTGTATCGGGTAACGGATGACCATTTTCGGAGTGTCGGGTGTTTCGGGGATCGTGGGCGGGGAGATCACTCCCGAACTAGCAATGAACATCGGACGTGCGGCCGGCACCCTCTACAACAAAGTTGCCGTGAGCAGGGACGGCAAAAGAAGCGGCTCTATGATCTCCAACGCCCTTATGGCCGGTCTTTGCTCCGCCGGCTGCAGCGTCACCGACATCGGTATATGTCCTTTACCGACATCCGTAAGGGCGGTCGAGGAGGGGGGATGCGGCATCATGGTCACGGCACCCAACAATCCGTCCGGATTTAACGGTATAAGGTTCAGCAACCATGACGGCTCGTCGTTCTCCGCCAAACAGATAGAAGAACTGCGGAAGATATTCGAGGGGACGTCGCCGGTGAGACGCGCGAAACATGATTCCGTAGGCATCATAACCGGAAGACAGCCGCCGATACGCGAACACATGAAGATGATCATGAATGCCGTCGGGGACCTCGACTGTCCGGTGATCGTGGATTGCGGATCCGATTCCACTTCTCTTATCACACCGTTACTGCTGGCGAGAATGGGCGCCGACGTGACGACAATGAACTCCAATATCGGTAAAAAACTAATAAGAAGGCCTCCGGAACCCAGTGAGACGAATCTTAAGGACCTGATGAAGCATGTACGTTCCGAACCCGGTTCCATCGGCATAGCGCATGACGGGAACGGAAGCAGGGTCGCCGCCATAGACGAGAGCGGAAGATATCTCTCCGGCAACACCCTGATAACGCTTCTGGCATCATATATCAAAGCGGATTCCGTCGTCGTTCCGATAAATGCGACGATGGCGGTCGATGAGATCGTCAAAGGGGATGTTATAAGAACGGGCGTCGGCGACGGCCGCGTCTCCGAAGCGATGAGAAAGAACGAGATCTCCTTCGGCGGAGAACCGTCTGGGACGTTCATATTCGGTAATGCGTCGCTCTGCCCCGACGGCATATACGCGGCGGCGCTCATCGCGGGCATCGCGTCCGACGGAAGTCTGAGACAGGAAGTGGACGAACTTCCCAATTATCCGGTAGGATACAAGGAAGTGAAGTTCAACGGGGAGAAAGAGGACATAGCCAAAAGGATCGACGTCAAGATATCGTCGACGGAGCACGAATCGCTGCTGAAGATCGACGGCTGGAGGGTGGAGATGGACGACGGTTGGTATCTTGTGAGGATATCGGGATCGGAGAACAAGGTAAGGATAATCGCCGAGGCTCGCGATAAAGTTTACATGAACTGTCTTCTCGAGATAGCCGAGGACCTTGTGGCATCGTGCGTCCGTTAATCCACCATCTCAAGCTGCAGCACACGTCCGTTGGAGTCGTAAGCTTTCCAGCTCGACCTGTCATACGGCTGACACGTTATTATATGGACGCCTCCCCACGAACCGAAGAAATCCAGGTCCGCGTCCGACGGTCTGTTGGAATGTCCGGGATGCGAATGCATCGTTCCCGATATCGAGAAATCCACCGGGGACATCCACATGCTGAGAAAGCTGTGGCTGTCCCCGTATACCGTTCCGGGGATCAGCAGCATCTCGTCTATCACGCCGTCATTCTGCCTCGTCAGGCATAAGAACTCCTGCGGATAGCACGATCTCGCCGATTCGTTTATGGAATCGATCAGTTCCCAGGATATCGCACGAATTCTTTTCACAATCCGCTCTCCAGTTTTTCATGTATCCGGGAATAGAAATCGTCGTCGAAGCGTATGAACCTTCCGTAATCCGACGACATGGAGAACTCGAGTCTGGACGATCCCGGTATCCCGTACTCCTCCTGCCCGTCGATGACGAGAAGGCAGCTTTTGTCCACCAGTTCCACGGTTATCTTTGACGACGTGGGTATCACGATGGGGCGTGCGGCGAACTTGAACGCGGCCATCGGCACCATCACCAGCGCGTTCACTCTCGGATCCACGATCGGCGATCCCACGCTCATCGCGTAGCATGTCGATCCCGTCGGAGTTGCGATTATGATGCCGTCCGCCCTGATGTCCGTTGCCAGGTGATCGTCCACATAGACCCTGAACTGCCGTATCTTTGCAACGGAATCCGTATGGATCACCGCCTCGTTGACCGCATCCGGCATCCTGTTCCCGTTGAACACCGTCTGTAATTTCAGTCTCTCGTCTATCCTGTAATTGCCTTCTCTGAGTCTTGCGATCCCTTCCTCTATCTTTTCCGTCGGTATCTCCGCCAGGAACCCGATGCCGCCGGCGTTCACTCCGAATATCGACGCGTTGTTCTTCTGCATCCCTCTCAGTATCGTGCCGTCGCCGCCCACCGTGATCAGAATGTCGACGTCCATCTTATCGATGCGCTTTCCTTTCATTCCCAGCGCGCCGGCGATCTCCTTCTCCAATATAACGTTCTCATCGTCCAGCGCCTTCAGCACCCTTCTGGTGACGTCGACGGAGTTCGGCAGACTCGTGTTCGCATATATCCCGTATCTGTGCTTGCTTCCGTACTTGCCGTTACGGCCGAACATCACGATGTCGTAAACATCTTTGTTCCCGGCGGCGAGGAAATTCGCCCTGTGGTCGAGATCGAACGGCATGTCGAATTCCGTTCCGTCCAGATGGTATATCTCGCCGCCCGCTTCTTTCAGTATGAGATATGATGCGGCGATATCGATGACGCGTATCGATCTTCTGTTATTCTCGGCGTTCATCAGGAAACCGTCGGCGGCGCCCGTTGCGACAAGGGACATCTCGATGGACGCACAGCCGTATGCTCTGGATGATTTCACGCGCTTCGCCAATGCGAACGAATCCGGATGCGCCCCGTTGCCCATGTAGATCATCATTAACATTTTGTCCGGGTCCGAGTGTTCCTTCGTCCTGATCCTTTTTCCGTTCAGATAAGCGCCCTTTCCCTTTTCCGCGGAATATATGTCTCCGGTCACGAGATTCTTGATGAAAGCGGTATGAACATCCTTCAGCGTTCTTTTTCCGATCGCCATCGATACAGTGTATAACGGAACTCCGATCACCGAGTTCGTGGTGCCGTCGATCGGATCGAGGACCAATGTCTCATCCGCTCCGTTATCAACGAATCCGATCTCTTCGCTCAATACGTTCAGTTCGACATTCTTTTCCTGCAGATAACCGAGGACCGTGTTCTCCGCGATCTTATCGATCTGTGTCGTCGGAGTTCCGTCCCTGCCCATGCATATCTCTTTCCCTCTCGCATCCGGACCCGGTATCAGACATATCGCGCGGCGTATCCGCTCCGCGATCTCGTCGAGGATGTTCATCATCGCTTGTGAATAGACACGCGCGCCTATTTATCCGTTTGCGGTTCGCACCGCGGAGAGATACGTTATCGTGCGTCGGCGGCAATGATATCCGGGGGCCGGAGCGGTTGAAGTATAATTGTAACGTCCATCTTTAATATACGGAAAGCGACAGTGATACGTCCGGTGAAAAAAGATGGCCACCTCATTTCTGAGATCTTCCCTTCGGGCGACGGAGGGAGAACGAACAGACATAATTCAGGAACGGAACGGAAGAATGCCGACGGCAACCCCAAAGGTTAAATGTATACCTTCTCTAAGGAATCTCAGGTGGGCCCTATGAGGATAATTCACGCTGTTCCGGATGAAGAGGATCTTAAGCGTTTCAAACAGGCCGCCGAGGATCTTTCGAATTCGGATCCCGAAACCAGAAAAAAATTCTGGACCGAGGTCGGACTGTATGATGAGGACGGCAACATCGCAGAACCATTCAGAGATCTGTTCCCGGAGAAGGATTGAATGTACCAGGAACACGCAGGCCTGATTTTAGGCTTTCATGGATGCGGTAGATGGCTCGCCGAAAAGGTGTTGCTGGGATCGGATGATTTCACACCAAGCGATAAACCGTACGATTGGTTGGGCAGGGGCGTATATTTCTGGGACAGGGATCCCAGGCGCGCCCTTGAGTTCGCTTTGAAAAAGGGAAGCGTTGAGCCCTCGGTGGTCGGTGCGATCATCGATCCCGGAAGATGTCTGGACCTTCGTTGCCGCGATAGTCAGGAGATGATAAGGACCGCATATGAAAAATATTGTAAGGATCACGGGACCCCCGAACAGAAGAACGCTTCTTATGAAGAAGGCGTTCCGTTGAGGAGGAACTTGGATTTCGCGATGATCGAGGCCGCATGCATGTTCTATCAAAGATCCAACGACATAACATTCGATACGGTCATAGGAACTTTTCTTGAAGGGAAAGAGATCTATCCCGGAGCAGGCATCAGAGATAAAACGCACACGCAGATCTGCGTTCGGAACCCGGACTGCATACTCGGATATTTCAATCCGAAAAGCATGAGATGAGTTACTTTCCGCGGACGGCGGTCCGCGGGATCTCTCTCATGCTATGCGAATATCTATAATACCGCGCATTCCATCCCGTTTTTATGCATGTGAACGGTCATCCCGTCCCGATACGCAACGGCATGAGACTTAGTGAGTTCCTTATCGAAAAGGGATACGACGAACTGAGGGTGGCGGTCGAAAGGAACGGTAAGATCGTCCGGAGAAAGGATCTCGCGACCGAGATATTGTCCGATGATGACAGATTGGAAATAGTATGTTTCGTGGGCGGGGGATGACATCCTTGAATATTTCCGAAGATGAGTTGTTCTCTCGCAACACGCCCGGATCGCGTAAGGTCCTGAGAGAAAAAAAGGCGGCCGTGGCCGGTCTCGGCGGTCTGGGATCGAACATCGCCGTCATGCTTGCGAGGGCCGGTGTCGGAAGGCTGCTGCTTGTGGATCATGATACCGTGGAGATAAGCAACCTGAACCGGCAGCATTATGATATCACACATCTCGGAATGCCGAAAACGGACGCGCTGAGGATGCAGATAGAAAGGATTGACCCGTTCGTCGCGATCGAGACGAAAAACGTGAAAGTAACGGAGGACAACGCGGAACGGATCTTCGGCGATCACGATGTGATATGCGAGGCGTTCGACGATCCCCGCGATAAAGCGATGCTCGCGGATGTTCTGCTTCCTCTGGGAAAGACGGTCGTCGCCGCGTCGGGAATATCGGGTATGGGAAGCGCAAATGAAATAAGAACGGAACGGATGTTCTCGGAACTGTACGTATGCGGGGATAAGGGAGCAGATGAGGATGACGGCCTGATGTCACCGAGAGTGACGGTATGCGCCGGACATCAGGCGAACATTGTGCTCAGGATCCTGCTGAACATGGAGAGAGAACGATGAATGATGTTCTGACCATCGGAGGAAAAAGATTCGGTTCCAGGTTCATCCTCGGATCGGGGAAGTTCTCTCTGGACCTGATGAACACGGTGATAAGGAACGGCGGCGTAGAGATGATAACCGTCGCGCTGAGAAGGGCGAACACCGGCGGCATGGAGAACATATTGGACCATGTTCCCAAAGGCATCACCTTATTACCGAACACGTCCGGGGCCAGGAATGCGGACGAGGCCGTACGGATAGCGATGCTTGCCAGAGAACTGGGATGCGGCGATCTTGTGAAGGTCGAAGTGATAAACGACTCGAAATATCTTTTACCGGACAACCACGAGACGGTAAAGGCGACCGAGATATTGTCAAAGGAAGGGTTCATCGTTATGCCGTACATGTATCCCGATCTGATAGCCGCGAGACGCCTGGTCGATGCGGGAGCGGCCGCCGTGATGCCGCTCGGCGCCCCGATAGGAAGCAACAAAGGCCTCCTGACCAGGGATTTCATCAAGATCATCGTTGACGAGACGGACGTACCGATAATCGTCGACGCCGGCATCGGAAGACCTTCGCAGGCGTGCGAAGCTATGGAATTGGGTGTCTCGGCGGTGATGGCGAACACCGCGATAGCAACGGCCGGCGACATCGGGATGATGGCGAACGCTTTCAGACTCGCCGTGGAGGCGGGAAGAAAAGCGTGGCTGTCCGGCCTCGGCAGGGTGCTTGACGAAGCGGAGGCGTCCAGTCCTCTGACCGGGTTCCTGGAGGACTGATATGGATCGGATGGACTATCTGGACAATATGGAAACGACATCCCCGCACATAATGGAAAA
>WRKA01000137.1 GCA_009778265.1 Methanomassiliicoccaceae archaeon
CGTGAAATTAACGAGTCATCGCTCCAGTTATTCATCAACTGTCAGCAAACCCGTTTTCAATCACTCTCGATAACTGGAGCCCGCCAGTCTGCCAGGTTAGCCTATACCTCCATGTGATCGTTATCACTGTTTGCGCATCTTCTGTGCTCTCTTTCTTCTTCGCATCTTCTTCTTGCGCCATTTCCAACGCTGATTGCCGCGTTTCTTCCAGGCGCGTGAACTTCTTTTCATTGTTGATCTCCTTTTTGAATGTGATCCATTCCGTGGCGGGCCCGTCGGGAATTTCGGCTCCTTTTGACGGAACTTTCGAACCCGAGGCGTCTGGCTTAGAAGGCCAGCGCTATATCCTGGCTAAGCCACGGGCCCACTCTTCCTCCCGATTGCGTCATTTGATTTAAAGCTTTACCTGCTTTTAAATAACGGCGGGAGCGAGTTCCGTATGCGCGCTCTGACAGGATACGTCCTCTTTCCCCTTACTTCCAGTCCAATGTCACGCCGGACGGCGAGACTATCTTGTACTGATTCGCATAAAGCTTCTTTACATACCTGATGGGATCTTCTTTAAGCAGAATGGACTTGCTCGTTCCCTTCTTGGACCTGTTGCTCGTTTCCTCTTTGTTGGAGGTCCATCCGTTCTTTGTTCTCCTTATCACGATGTTCTTCTGCTTCCCGTCAGAGAGGTGAATGTCCTTACCTTCCGATATCAATTCCGATAACTTTGGCATGAACATCAGATAAATGCGGTACTATACAAATATATTCATCATCAGACCGATCGTCCCTTCCTTTCCTTCCGTATAGGAGGTTATCAGATCGTAAACGGAACCGTAATGCATGAACACCATTATCCCTTCTATCACGCAGACCAGCCCGAGCAGCAGAAGCACCGGCCATGCGTTGAGTACCTTGGCGATAAGTTTCACTATCGACTCGAGCATGTGCAGCAACGAATATACGATGGCCCCGGCAACCAATGCGATACCTATGCGCCACCACCCTTCCGCCAGTATGTGCAGCTGAGCGTGGTCCGCGAATCCTCCCAGGACGATGTAAACGATGCCCATCACCAGCAATGCTATCAGCACCGCGAAATGAACCTCTTTGAACGGCCTTATTATCAGTGTGAAAGAAGCTACGATCATTATCACGGACGTGGACATCGCCCAATCCGTTGTTCCGTAGGTATTGAACGCCGTCACCGCCATGACGATACCGAATAACATCCCGATCACCATCAGAAGTTTGTACCTGATCCCGTCATCCTTCAGGTAGAGTATCGCCAGCAGGACGGCGAGTATGCCGCCAATCGTCAATATCGCCTCCGGCATCGGATATTCGGCCAAGGTCTGTGCTATCCCATCTGTTTCCATCGAACGGAAAATGCGTCACGGATATATTACACTATACGGTGCGCGGCCGCGTTCCGCGGCGGCATCAGATACCGAGGACCCTTGCCATATTGTTACCCAAAAGATCCTCTTTCATTTTGTCCGTACCCCAGTCGCCTTCGTTTATCAGACGTATGAACTGCATTGTCGAGAATCTCGTATCATATAACGGAAAATCCGTTCCGAATACCACTCTTTCGGGATATCTTCCCACCGTTTCCTTTAATTTCGACATTACGACGTCGGGCTGAGAGGGAAGCCATCCCTGTAAAGCGGAACAGTCCGTGTAAACATTGTCGCATCTGTCCATGACGCCGAACAGTTCGTTATTGAACTTTCCTCCGAGATGCGCGATGATGATCTTCATATCGGGATGTTCTTCCGCCACATCGATCAGATTAACGGGATGACAGTACTTCTCGTCCAGCGGGGGCAGCGCCATTCCCGCGTGTGTCACCACTATCAGACCGAGGTCGTCGATCAGCTTCCAGTATTCCGAAAATTTTCTGTCGTCCGGGAAGAAACCGGTGGCCGGGTACATCTTGATCCCTCGGGGCTCGTATCTCTTTACGAGGCGTTCTATCATCCTCAGACCCGAGGCCCCTCTGTTCGGGTCCACGCCGATGAACGGTTCCAGTCTGTCGTCCGCGGAACACAGATCGTACAGCCAATCGATATATTCCTCGTTCTTCATCTTCCCTTCGTTCACCAGTTCGAAGTCCGTCGCAAGCACGATCGATCTGTCGATCTTACTGACGTCCATCGTTTCTTTAAGTTCGTTCATGGGCATGCTGTAATCCCAGAACGGGGTCTCGGCGTCCAGGAAAAAATCCAGGAACCCGTCTATATCGTCCTCCAGTCCTATCAGCGGTTCCAGATAATTGCGTACCGCGAGATCCGGAAGCATCTTCCTGTTCCATATGTGGATGTGGGCGTCGATGATCATTGCTTCGTGATGGGATACCGCCGATAATATGTTTTCGCGCGGTATCAGAATTCGCGGTATGCGGACGCCAGCCTTCTTATCCCTTCCTTTATCCCTTCGTCGTCCGCCGTCGCATAATTCAGACGTATCGTATTCTCGCCGCCGCTGATATGGAACGGGCGGCCGGGCATCACGACAAGCTTCTTCCTCAGAGCGGCCTCGTACAATCTCATCGCATCCGTACCTTCCTTCGTCCTGAGAAGGATGAACATCCCTCCGGTCGGGGTGTTCCATCTCAGTTCCGAAGGTAAATGATCGTTCATGAGATCGAGCATCAGCTTACTTTTTCGTTTGTACTCCTTTCTTATCTTTCCCAGATACTTATTCATATCCGTCCTTTCGAGGAAACAGTTCATGACGTTCTGTGAGAACGAATTGGCATGTAACGATGAGGATTCGATGCACTTCATCGTCATCTCCGTCATCCCGTCGGGGACGATCATCCATCCGATCCTCATCCCCGGAGATATTATCTTTGAGAAGGAACCCGTAAGTATGACGTTGTCCGTGAGCGACCTTATCGGCGGTCCGACGCGTCCGTCGAATCCTAATTCACCGTAAGCGTCATCCTCCACCATCATGCAGTCCGATCCCGATAACAGTTCGGCGACCTCCTTTCTTTTTTCCGATGAGTAACTTATGCCGGAAGGATTCTGATGATCCGGGACACTGTAATAGAGCTTCGGATGTTCTTTCAGCGATCCCTTCAGTCTTTCGGTGTCGGGACCGTCCTCCTCCATCGGAACTCCGATGAATGACGGCCCGTATAAAGAGAACGACTGCAGCGCCCCGAGATAACCGGGATCGTCCACCACCATTCTGTCACCGCGGTCGATGAACATCTTTCCTATGAGATCGAAACACTCCTGCGATCCGTTTATGACGAATATGTTCTCCTCCGAGACATTAAAGGACATCTCTTTCCTGCATCTCTGCGCTATTTTTTCCCTCAGCGGAAGTAATCCGTTTATTGTGCTGTACTGCAGCGCATCACGCGCAACATCCTCATCTTCGAACACATTCAGCGCGGCTTTCGCGAGACCTTCCGTATCGAATAACCGTTTATCCGGAAGGCCGGTGGCGAATGATATCATTCCTTTCTCTTTCGATACGGCTATCAGCTTCATGATGAACGAATCCATTATGTCCTCAGTCCGCTTTGAAAATCTCATAGATGCGTGAACACGGACAATGATAAAAATCTCTCTCTTTCCTTTTGCGAAAGAGAGGTGAAAATGTTTGGGAATTGCGATCAGCCTGTTCTGTTCGCCTTCGGCATCACTTCCGTCCTGTACCTGTCGAGTGTCGCGGCCATATCGTAGATCAGACCGCCGGGGACCCCCATGATCAGTTCGTCGGGCTTCAGATCCGTTTTCTTCCGGCATCCCATGCATCCCAGCGATATGTTCGGTTCTCCGGTCTTTACCGGCGTTGCCGTAGCGTCGACACAGGCCGCCTGGAACGGTGCCGTTGTGTAATGGACACGGCCGCCTTTCTTGGATGTGTACAAGGGACCGAACCAATAGATGCGTTCCGGTATGTCGATAAATATGACCGCGTCCGGTTCGAAGTTCGCATCTTTCAGCGGACACACCACCGTTCCCTTTGTTTTGAACGGGACCTGCGCCGCCTCGTCGATCATCTTCTTTGTCGCTCCCAATGTTTCGTGAATTCCTTGCGAGAAATGGAACTCTCCCGACGCGACCTTTTCCGGAACGGGCATCATTCCCATCACCGAAGCGCCGACGTTGCACATGTGCATGTTCAGCGGCATCATGAACTTGGCCCCGTGTCTCGCCTGCGTTACCGATTGGCAGTAACTGATCTGTTTCTCCGGCAACGGGTATCCTGACGGAAATTCTTCGTCCTCCCGCACAAGCTTTACCGCTACCGGCTCCGATCTCAGTTCAAGTACCTCTTTCAATATCCTGGCTGCTTCTTCGTTCTTCTTCAGAATAGCGGTCATGGGTATCTATATGAGATCTGAACTGATAAAACTTACTGTTTTCACATATCGTAAGTTGGAAGGATAGCTTTGTATATATTGTAAAGTGTAATTCACGATCAACCTTTTTTTAGGCAATTGTATAGTGTACTTTACAATTTCGAAGTATGTTAATGGGTCAGTTTATATGTCTTCGCACAATAGACGGCATAATGCCCGAAAGGAGATTCCTCGCGGTCGGTTTCGACATGGACAGTACGCTCCTGAGAACGAACGTGAGATATCTTAAGCTGAAAGAGATCGCATATGAAGCAATGATGGAATACGGGATCCCGGACGGCGTGTTCGAAAAAGGTGACGGATCGGCGATAGTCGTGAACAAAGGCCTCCGGTATCTCGCTGACAACGGAAGGGAAGAGGATGCCGATATGCTCATGAACGATCTGAATGAACGCATGACCCCGGTGGAACTGGAGAATGCGGGGACCGCGAGACCGTACGAGGGCGCCGAAGAGATGCTCGGATATCTGAAGAAGAAAGGATATAGGATCGGCGTTCTGACGCGTGGCAGCAGGCGGTACGCCGAGACCGCGCTGACCGTGTCCGGCGTTATCGATGAACTTGATGCATTGGTATGCAGGGACGATTTCGACGAGCTTGACGCCAAACCCTCGCCTTCGGCGATGATACATCTTTCGAACGCGCTTGGGGTTGCCGTGAAGGATGTGCTGTATGTCGGCGACAACAAGATCGACTGGTTCTGCGCCAGGGACTCCGGCGCCGGATTCGTCGGAGTTCTTACAAGATACACGGAAGAGGATTGGGCCGCTCTCGGCGATATATTAGTGATCGATACGGTCGCCGATCTTGTCCGCATACTATGACAGGAACTCAGGTCCCTGCGGATGACCGAGGGCCGTTGTAATTTCAATATTGCTAAAGTATGTGATCGTATTTATTATTTTAATTAAAAATAGTGTAATTAAGTATTACTATTTTGTCTAATATGCTCAAATTCACTATTATATTACAAAAATTTAGAAGAAATTATCATTATTAAATAGTTAACTATACAAATAATATTAAATAAACATAATTAATATATGCAAAAAAATAAATAAAAATTAATGCAGTTAACTTTGAATACAGAAATTATTGCGGATATGATGTGTATGAAAGAAAGAGTGGTCGACAAGGAGGAATTGATCGGCCGGCTGCTGAAAAGATTCGGAGAGAACGCACCCATATTCATATCGGAGATCGCTGAAGAATGGGGAGAGTATTCGCGCTCCAGAGTGTTCCAGCTGCTGAGAGAGATGCTGAAGGACGGAATGATCGCAAAAGGAGATAACGGCATTTATTATCTTCCCACGGTAACACTTACGGGTCAGCGATCCGTATTAGGTCACGAAGATATTATCGACAAGAGATTCATTTACAGCGGAGACGATATCTTCGGATATTATTCCGGCCTCTCTCTTCTGAACGGTCTGCACTTGACAACGCAGATGCCGTTCCGGATAGAACTTGTAACATCCAACGCGTCGGCAACGGTCCGGAAGATCGAAGTGGACGGTTTTCCGATAACGGTCCGCAGATCGAAAGTGAAGATCAGCAAAAAGAACGTTTATGCGCTGATGCTTCTTGAAGCATTCACGGAAATGCGCCGGCCGCTGAAAGGAAGAGAGATCGTATATATGAAGGAATTCGCAGAGTCCAGGAAGATCAGAAAAGAAGACGTCGTCCGATATTCGAGATACTTCCCGCTGTACACGATGAAGAGCATACTGGATACGGGGTTGGACAATGTATTTACACGATGATACTGAAAGATTCAAAGAATTGATCGTGGAATGCAGCAAAAAAATGCGTATTCCTCGTTCTGTGATCGAGAAGGACTATTTCGTCACCATTTTCCTAAAACATTTGTCGGAGGCCGAACCGCAAACGGTCTTCAAAGGAGGAACATGCCTCTCCAAATGTTTCGGACTTATCGACCGGTTCTCCGAGGATATAGACATAACGATGGGGCCGAAAGTAACAAAGAAACAAAGGCGAGATATGAAATACCATATCATTAACGTTGCATGCGCTCTCGGAATGAAACATATGAACGCTGATACCGTTTACAGCAGAAGCGTATATGCGCAACACGAGATATCGTATCCTTCGAACTTCGTCAGCAGAACGTTGAGGCCCGTACTGATGGTCGAAACGTACTTCCGTCCGATATCCTTTCCTACACTCATAATGCCGGCTTCGTCCCTGCTCTGTGAATATCTGAGCAGTACGGGATCGGATAATGTGATCTCCGAATTCGGCCTCGAACCGTTCGATGTCGCCGTTCAGCCTTTGAAGATCACCTTTATCGACAAAC
>WRKA01000138.1 GCA_009778265.1 Methanomassiliicoccaceae archaeon
GTTCCGTCCTTGAACACGAACACTCCGTTGACGGCCCTCAGTATCCCTTTCTCCAGCGCTTCCGGCACTTTCTTTTCCGACGATAATCCTTCCACGCACTTCATATCCGGTAACGGCGCGATGTTCAGCCTCTCAAGCGCACGTTCGTAGATCGGTTCTATGTCCAGATACGCTTCGTCGCCTTCCATGTGTCTCTCGGTCCTTTCGAATTTTGTATAGCCTCCGCATTTCTCACAGCTGGACATGACGGCCGCCGAACCGCAGGACGTGCATCTTCTTATTCCCACGTCGGTCTGAACGCCTTTCTGATGTCTGCTGTCGCTGCTCAGGAGGTTCATCACTTTTTTGCTTACCGAAATGGACTTGACGATATCTCCGTTGGTATCGGGAGCTCTGCCGACGGGGAACAATGCCTGGACATCCCCTTTCATTTTACGTTCCTTGGCCTTCTCCGGACGCCCCATCCTTGTTCCGATGCGCATCATCGCCCTCGCTCTGACCTCGATCCCCATAGCTTTGCTTACCGCGTCCAGCGGACCGTCGCCTCCGAACGCCGTTCTTTCCGTAACTCTGGAGCCGTCGGTACCGAGGCCGAGACCTTCGGCCAGCGGCATTGCGTATGTGTGTATCACAAGTTTTTCCGCGGCGACACGGTGAAGGGCGCCGAGATCCTCCAGTGTTCTTTTTATTTCCGGGGAATTCGAGATCACAAGGTAACCGTCGGCGAATGCGCCGTTCCTTAGTATGTGAGTTCTCAGTTCCTTCAGTCTCTCCAACTCGACATCAGACCAGAACAGATTGAACGCCGGATGCAGCGGAACTCCGTAGCTTGCGGAGATCTCTTTCGCTCTTTCGTAGCCGGGATGTTCCCAATCCTCAGGAACGCCGCCTTTCGACAGGAGTTCCTGTTTATACCATTCGGCAACGTAACCGCACGGAACGAGCCGGTGATTGTTCTCGGAGAATTCTCCGTAGGGGATGAGTATCTCTCCTTCGTCAACGACCTCGGATATCTGACCGTATATCGCGTCGACCTCCGCCCGCGTGTTGCATTGGACGAGGTCGCCGTTCTTCAGCAGAAGTATCGGGCCTTCGACGGAATCGCACGGCGTGACCGCCCCGGCCTTACCGGGACGCTCTATCTTCAGCTGTGTCCCGGTAACAAGAAAATTATCCAGCGCATACATGCTGGCGGGACTGATCGCGATCGCGGCGAGACCGCATGTCCTTCCCCTTCCGTAACGGAGTCTGAAACCTCCCACCCTTGAAGGATGGCCGAATATCGGCCGTCCGGCGATCACATCCTTCAGATACTTGTCCGCCGGCTTTACGGCGGCGGAGCCCGCGTCCTCCTCCTTATCGCTTTTCTTAAGGGAAAGGAACTCTCCGATGAAGTCCCACCCGTCTATCTTCAGAGTGTCAACATGCTTCTTTATCTTCGATGCCTTCTGACAGAGTCCCTCCGCAATGACCAGACACGCCCCTCCTCTCACCCGGTTCGTCTCTATCCGGGGAAGGTCCCTGTATCCCGAGATCTCTGTATCCTCCGTCCCTTCGCCGTCAATGCACACGGGGCAGTTGCTTGCGATAAGTTCGATCTCGTTGCTCGCGGGAAGATACTGAAGATGCTGGCATTGTTTGTATAAAGGAATTTCCTCATGGAACCTCTTCACCTCGGATTCCGTAGGTATGTATCTTCCTATTCCCAATTCTCTGCGCACCACGTCGCCGATGAGGACGCTCATCGCCTGTCCTGTGCCCCCGGCCGCGCGTATGGGTCCCGCGAACACAAGATCTAAATATTCGGACCCGTCGTCGTTCATTTTTATCTTTGTTGCCGACAGGCCGTCAAGCGGAGCGACGAGTATCCCTTCCGTAAGGACCGCGAGACCCACACGTATCGCACGGTCTATCGCCTCCTCTCTGCTTCCGGCAGGTCTTTTCGCTATCTCTTTGGCGATCAGAAGCGATACGGTCTCGCGATTCCCGTTCTCTTTGGTCAGTCTTCTGATATCCTCGGAAACACCTTCGACGTTCCAGTCCTTCAGTAATTTCTCGACCCTGGAGGCAAGGTCCTCGGCCTGTTCTATCTCCACCGTCGTTTTTGGGTCGAGACCTCTTCTTCTCGCTCTTTTGGCTATGTCGAAACATTCGTCGTTCTTTCTTTTAAGTTCGCCGAAATAGCTCCGCATCTCCTCGCTGCAAACGACGTTCCCGATCATTCCCGTTCCTCGAAGCGTATGGACCTAAGTTCACTCAGAATGTTCTCACGCAGCACGTTCATATTCTCTCCGGTCTCCGCAGAGAATTTGAATGTATCGTTATCGCTTTTGAACATGTCGGATTTCGATTCCGCGATGATCATAGGGACACCCGGAAATCCTCTTTTAACGGAATCCAGGAGCGCCAGCTGTTTCTCCGTCGAATAACCGCACGATCCCGACGGATCGAGGATGAAGACAAGCACGTGCGTCAGATATTTTAACGCAAGTACCGCCTGTTTCTCAATATCGTTGCGTTCGTCGAGACTTCTGTCCAAAAGGCCGGGGGTGTCGATTATCTGGTATTTCCTCCAGCCGTCCTGTATATGTCCTATGACGATACCTTTCGTCGTGAACGGATACGGCGCGATCTCCGGTGCCGCCGTACTCAGAACGGAGACCAATTTACTTTTCCCGACGTTCGGGAATCCGGCGACGACCGCCGTCGCCACATCTGATTCGATATTGGGAAGGTCCCTGAATCTGTTCTTGGCGTCCTGAAGGAAAAGGAGGTCCTTGGATACCTGTTTCAGGATCGACGCCAGCCGCCCGTAGAATCCGTTCCGTATCCCTTCGACGTATGTGATATCCTTCGTCCGTCTCAGATTCCTGAGACTCTCGTTCTTCAGTTTCTCGGCTCTGTTCGAGGCCCAGTTCATCGCTCCCAGCGATTGTTTGTACCGATCTATACCGATCGTCAGATCGACGAGTTCCGAATAGAAGCCGCCGTCCTTCTCTATCACCGGAAAACGGTTAACATAATCCTTCAGCGTCGTCACTACGATATCGCCGGATGCGGTAACTTTTGCGAGCGCCGTCTTCTTTCTGAAATCCAGAGCGGTCGTGCCGTTCTTATGTATCTTCGACGCCCGGTGGAACGCTTTGTCCATCAGCTCATCGGAAGTGAGCACGGTGGGTATCGATGTCATAACATCGTGATATGGTCATACGTTTAAATTTTATTGGAGGATTTGACGTAAAGAGGAAGAAAAAAAGGACGGACAGAATTGTTGCGACGGTGTCACAACAATTCATAGACCTATTCCCGTACCGTGACACAAGGAAGGATACGATCATACTTCGAGGTCATCCTCCCTCGGTTCATAAAAATATCCGATCAGTTTTTATTTTCTGTTCTCCGGTAACGATCCTCGGCGTTCCAAACGATCTCCTGTCTCATGCAGGATCGTGCCGCTCTAATTCTTCTTAACGGTCTTGCTGTTATCTCGCGGGTTCATGATCTCGACCTCTCGAACGTCATTTTGAATAACCAAAGGTCTGTCTTCTTGCCGAGATCCACTTTGAACATCGCCGGGACCATGATCGACGGATAGTCTTCCAGAACTATTCCGGCGTTCACCCTCCACGTCCCTCCTCCTCTTCCCAGAAGATTGGACACCGCCGTCAGGTTGCAGCTGACGACGATACCGGCGGTCACGTGAACGTCGTCGCTGAGCGGCCCCAATACCTTGGGCGCGGTCACCTGGAAGAAGACCATCGTTTGAATGTAGACGTCATCGCTGATTATCTGCCTAGGCGCCATCCCCGTCGGGTTATCCATGTTATTCATCATCCCTTTGATCTGGCCGACGATCCAGTTCAATCCGTCCCTGACGAAATCGCCGTCCAGGAACAGCGAGAATCTGAGACCCGAGTGTATGGAACCTGTGTAATCGTTCACCGCGATCTCGATGAAAACGGACGCACTGACGACACAGCTGGCGATCATATCTATCGCGTTCCTTATCGTCAGTTCTATCACTCTTTTCAAAAAGTCGGCGACGCCGTCCGGTCCGATTATCTTCAGGCCGAACTCGGCGAACGCCGTCCTCGCCGCGTTCATCACGCATTCCATTATCAAGGCTCTGACGGGATTGCCGCCCATCATCTTCCCGCCGTTGTCCGTTCCCTTCGTAGCTTTTTTAAATACCCATTTTGCCGATGCGTCCGTTTCACGCTGCCACGTCAGGTCGTCGTTCTTGCTGTCCGATTTCAGCGGTGTACGGTCGATCTCGTTATCATCCGCGTCGTAAAGGATGACGGCCTCGGCCGCGTTGTTCAGAAATTGTCCCGGGAACGTTATGACGATCCTCTGGCCGGGATGCAGAACAAAATCATGTATGATGTATTCCTTCGACGGGTGGGAGAAAGGCACGAGCCGATACCCCTCCAGGTCCACCGTCGAAAGCGTTGAATTGTAAAGTTCGACCCATTCGTTATCGGCGTCAGGCCCGGGAGGGTTCAGTTCGAATTCGTTGATAACGAGACCGTAAACGAACGGAGAATTGTATTTCAGTTCGAAACCGGCGTCGAGGCTTCCTTTCAATCCCGGTACCGGGAGAGGGATGTTCGACAGTACTTCCCCGACGCCCGGGATATCAGACAGTCTGAACTCCAGATCTTCGTACTGGACGACCAGCGGCATCGACGCGTGTATATCTATCCCTCGGATCGTCGCGTCCATCTCGACGATGCTCTTCCTCGTCTTCATCATCGGGTCTATGTCCGCGTATATGCTCCATGTTCCCGATACGACGGAGAACCCGCAGGTTATCACGGCCTTGGACGATCCGTTCTTCTTGATGTCGAGCCATACGCTTAATAGAACGCCGAATATCGGCAGCGTTGCTTTGATCTTTATTTTTATGTTGTTCTTGAGGGCATTCAGAATATCGCTGGTGAATTCTATTATCAGTCCGTGAATGTTCAGCGTGAGCGTCTGCTTATTCATCTCGATCAGGAGCGTGGAGATGATGCCGTCGGTGATCATCTCGATCAGGCCGGTCATCTTGTCCGCCAGCCACGACAGAGGTCCGGAAAGGACGTCAAATAATTTCATCAGGATCTCCGCGACGTATTCCGCCACGCGCATGAGCGCGTTCATCAGGTGGTTGATGACATTCTTCGCTATCTTCACAAGTTCGAGCAGCGGCCCGATGATAGGTTCGAGAAGCCAGAAGATGATCTGTGCGACGTCGGCGACTATAGTGTTGCTCGGCTCGTAATCAACACCGGTCAGCTCCCACGCGCTGATCACGGTGATCGGAAGATCGAACTCCGAATGCGAAACGCCCGATACGGCGGCGTCGTACGACCCCAGCATCTCAAGCAGCGGCGATGTCGATGTTGCTTGATATCTTACGTCCGCGGTAACGAATACCCTGAACGTGCAGGAATACGCCGCTTCGTGATATTCGCCGAACCCGACGAAGTGTGTGCCGTCGTTCGTCCCCGTCGGCGGCGTTATCTTTATGTCCAGATCGTAATCGAGATCGAGCGAGACGTTCTCTTTGAGTATCGTCCCTTTGCCGTCGTCGAGAATGAACGAATCCGTACCCGGAAGTTCGGAGACCCCGTCCATCGGGTTGGCGGCCGCGTACGCCGCCATCTCCCTGACCAATGCGGTCATCTTCGCCTCGAGCAAAGGATACAGACCGAGAATGTCGGCACCGAATCTGACGAGTATCACGATAAGATCGGTAAAGATCGATCTGTTGTTCTTTTCGATATTGTTCAGGACGTTTCCGAACATCTCCATCCGCTGTCCGGCATATTCTTTATAATCGGAGATCACACGCACAACTTCGTAAGAATTCATCATCTCCCCGACCGCCGAATCAACGGCCGAGGGGTCCAGGGGGACGCCGTATCTGTCCTTCAGGTATCCGTTGATGTTATCTTTTATCGCAACGCGTATATTATTCTCGAGTTCGGAGATCTTGAAAAGGCTGTCCATACCCGTTTCCATCTGACGATATATGGACGCATACAGCGGGTCTATGATCTTTTCCGATCTTATCGTACTTTCCATCAGGTCCTCGGCGTGCGTCCTGTTCATTTCCAATGCTTCGTATATAGCGGATGTCATCGTCTCCAGGAAACCGTCGGTGTCGTAAGGGTCGCAGCCTATCCTTACCTTTCCCATACCGTAAGTTGAGGCGAGACCGTTGGCCACCGATTTCATCATTCCTATGAGCGTCTCCCTGATCTCGTTGTGTTCACTGCGGTATTTACTCATGAAACCGTTCCATCCGCTCCATTTCAGAACGTCGACGTCCGGGTATCCGAAAACCACTCTCGACGCAGGTATCTTTATGGACCCGTTCCCGGCGTAGCTCATATCGAGTTCAACGGACGGTAAATCGACCATCCCTATCATTCCGTTCAGCAGATACCGGTATTCCGATTCGGGGATCCCTAATTTGGACATCGTTCCCGAAATGTACCCCTGAGCGGTCTCCGCGTCACCTTTTCCGAACAGGTTACGAAGCCAGTCATACGCATTCTTCAGCGCGTCGGTTATCCCTTCAATGATGTCCAGTATCTTCGTCAGCATCAGATAATCCATCCAGCTTATCAGAATGGAGTCTATCAGTCCGATGAGCGTCTGTGACATAACGGCTCCGAGATCTATCTCCATATAGCCGTCACGGAACGCGATAAGTTCGGCGGCGTCCGCCCGTTCGTAAGAAGTGAGGTCGTAATCGTCATCGGACGACGTATGAAGATATGT
>WRKA01000139.1 GCA_009778265.1 Methanomassiliicoccaceae archaeon
CTTTATAAATAACCTGTCCTATTGGAGCGTTCACCCGATGTCGGGAGAGTCAGAACTATGAAGAGAATCTTCAAAACAGATCCGAACCTCCTCGCCCTGATCGACGATCTTAAGGCGAAGGAAAGAGAGACCGGAGCTGCGATCTGGCGAGACATTGCTAAAAGACTCGAGAAACCCAAAAGGAATTGGGCGGAACTGAATCTCAGCAAGCTTGACAGAATTGCCGATGCGGGGGACGTTGTATTGGTCCCCGGCAAGGTATTGGCAGCCGGAAGCATTACGAAGAACGTCACCGTGGCGGCGTACAGTTTCTCCGGAAAAGCGGAGGAAGCGATAAAGGCGGCCGGCGGAAAGACGATGTCCATAGCGGACCTGATGGCCGAGAACCCGAAGGGTTCCGGCGTAAGGATAATGAGGTGATCAGATGGTCACGGTAATAGATGCAAAAGGACACATACTCGGAAGATTGGCAAGTAACGTTGCGGAGAGGATACTGAACGGCGAGGAGATAGTGATACTCAACGCCGAATCCGTAGTGATAACGGGAACAAAGGAAATGGTCTTCGCGGAATTCAAAGCGAAGGTGGACCGCGGACAGATCAGAAAAGGACCGTACTATCCGAGGCGTGCAGATCTTCTGTTGAAGAGGACGATAAGAGGTATGATCCCCTGGACAACGACATCCGGAAGAGAGGCGTACAGACGTATCCACGCGTTCGTCGGCTCACCGGAACAGTTCAACGACGTCGAGAAGCAGACGGTCGAAGAAGCTATGCGATTGAACACCGGCAAATATACGACCCTGGGTGCCGTAGCAAAATTCCTGGGTTCCAACGTTAGGTGATCAAATGGAAACGATCAACACCAGTGGAAAAAGAAAGACGGCCATTGCGAGAGCCGTAGTAAAGGAAGGCACCGGCAAGGTGACGATAAACAAGATACCCTTGGACATATACACACCGGAACTCGCAAGGCTCAAGATCCAGGAACCGCTGGGTCTCGCGCAGGAAAAAGCGGATAAGGTGGATATCGCGGTCAACGTTCAAGGAGGCGGAGTGATGGGCCAGGCGGAAGCCATAAGGACGGCGATCACCAGAGGGCTCATCGAATTCTACAAGGATGAGGAACTTGAGGCGATGTTCAGAGCATACGACCGTTCCTTCGTCATCAACGACACAAGACGCAAATTACCGAAGAACCCGCTCGGACACGGTGCCCGTGCGAAGAGGCAGAAATCGTACCGTTAAGGTGATCCAATGATAATACCGGTCAGATGTTTCACATGCGGCAAGGTCGTGGGAAGTGCGTATCCGGAGTACGTGAAACGCGTATCGATGGGCGAATCCCCGCAGAAGGTGCTCGATGACCTCGGTCTCGAGAGATACTGCTGCCGCAGAATGATAATATCGCACGCGAACCTTATCGAAGAGATCTCGCCTCTCGGTTGAGATCTCGGTAAACAATTTCCCTAAACACTATTTCAAACCTATTCACGGGCCCGTGGGGTAGCTTGGTATCCTTGTTGCTTGGGGTGCAATTGACTCCAGTTCAAATCTGGGCGGGCCCACTTTGAGTTTTTGACCATTCGTTGAATGATGGATCGATTACAATAATCAATTATCGTAATAACATCAATCTTTATATATGAAAGTGCGTTAAAGCCTAATTATGATAAATGATTACCGTAATCCGGATGCATATTCCGAATATAAGGTTACGAACTATCCGATAAGACATAAAAGAAAGGTCCCCTTCGCTCCGCAGATCAAACTCAGCGCCGTATACAGAAAAGCGTTCATGAACATTCTTGAGATGGACAGAAAACTTAACGAAGTTATTCTTTCCGCCGGAGATTATCTGGATCTGATAAACGATGCGTATTCCTCGAATATACACTGGTCCGTCTCAACAGAAGGCAACCCGCTCACACTCAGAGAGGTGAGACGTATCTCCACATCCTTTTTCAAAGATGATAATTGGGATGAAAAGAGAGACGGGCCGACGCAAGAGATCCTCAACCACCTTTATTCCTATTTGCGCGGTGATCCGTACAAACTGCCTTGGGATAAGGATACGATAAGATCGATCCATAGAACGATCACCGAGAACACAGGCATACACGGAACGCCCGGAGAGTTCAGGAGGACGGGGGCGGAGCTCATAGACGAGAAGGACGGTTTCGTCTACATGATACCCTGTCCTGAGAAATCCATCGAAGAAGAGACGGATTCGCTGCTGGATTGGTTAAGAACGTCACCTTATGACGCCGTCGTCACGGCCGCAGTCTTTTTTCACGAGTTTGAGAGCATACATCCGTTCACCGACGGGAACGGGAGAACCGGACGAACGTCCTTTCACATACTGATCCAGGAATTCGGACTGAAGAATGCAAAACTGTGCCGTTTCGAAGAGGAGATATTGAGACCGCGAAACACATACTATGATCTTTTGGGTTATACCGACGCAACGTCCGATTACGAACCGCTGCTCAACTATTTCGTAGGGTCGTTAGAAAAGGCATACGAGAACGCATCAAAGGTCTTTGATGCGAAAAATGTCTTAAAGAATATGGATGAATCATCGAAGGCGATAGCGATACGGTCAAAGAAAGAGGGCTGGTTCACGATATCGGATGCCGCACGCTGGATACCGTCGCTGGGAGAACAGAGGGTGAGGCATAAACTGAACGGTTTAGTGGATATGGATGTGATCGAGAAAGAAGGTAAAACGAGATCAACAAGATTCCGTTTCAAGGATCCGCTACACTTTCTGAAAAGGAAAGACGATGATCGGTGATGTCTTCGGGACCTATTGACCCCGGTTCAACTCCGGGCGGGCCCACTGGTCTCATGCACGGACGCAGGGATTCGATGTCATATCGCCCGATATATCGCAAAGGTTCTGAGATACCGGATCGACGATTCGTCAATATATTATATGCCGTTCTCACTTAACAGCCATATGATGCTGCGGCCGCGATCGGCCTCGGGGGGAGACGGCCGGACGTCAGTATCACAAAAAAGAGATGGCCGCTATGAAGAACAAAAGCGTGTTGACGGTGATCGCCTTGGTAATAATGATGACCGCCGTGGGCGCATTCGTCACACTCGATAACTGGACCGAGTCCGGAACAGGACAGGAAAGGAGTTCGATGCCTATCGAACCAAATATCAAAATATTCCTCACCGCCGGACTCGATAACTACGACATCCCTGTTCTGACGTACGACGAGGATGACGGCACATACACATGCGATCTGACGATCTATGTGCTTGAGGGTTACGAAGATCCGAAGGTCACCGGCGGCGGGAATACCTATTCGGCAGCCTATCGGGGAGAGTACCGTTTCGGGAGCATATATGCGATGGAGGTCTACGGTATCGTCAGCGACATCACTTTTAACATAACGGCGACCCCGACGGAATATCCTGTGAACTACGACCTCAACGGCGGCGAAGGCACGGGGCCCGCAAGCATCAACGTGGCATACAGATCGACATTCAAGGCGGCCGTTCCGGAGAACGCAAGGGCGTTCGAGGAAGGTAATGTGTTCAAGGGATGGAGCACGTCGCCGGCCGGAGGCGTTCAATACAAGGCGGGAGCGACGGTAACGATGTCCACGATCGGCGGGATGACGCTGTATGCGGTATGGGGGGAGCCTGCGCAGGAGATTGGCGGAGGGTCGGTGATCATCATCGCGGCGATCATCGCGTTGGCCGCCGTCGGCGGTGTGGCGATCATCGCGCTGTCGAAAGAGTGATCGGGATCGGCGGAAAAAGTTCTCAGCGATCCCGCGTTCATCTCTTATCCCGGGGTCTCGCTTTATTGTCGTTGAAGCTGAACGTCATCTGGTCCCTTTCGTTGTATAACGTCTTGTATCCGAGGTTCAGCGCGATGAATACCGTCATACACACAGCGACGGATATCGCTATCAGTATCGCTATCTGGTAAAGAACGGCGACCGTCGGCGCGGTTCCCGAAAGTATCTGACCGGTCATCATGCCCGGCAGCGAGATAATGCCCATACCCAGCATCGAATTGATCGTAGGCATCAGCGCAAATTCGACCGCCTTGTTAACGAACGGATTCAGAATATCGCGGGGTTCCGCACCTATGTTCAGTAACGCATCGATCCTTTCCGTATTGGATGTGAGTTCGGTACTGAACGACCGCAGGCCCAACGTCATGCCGGTCATGGAATTTCCGATGATCATTCCGGCGAGCGGGATCGCATACTGCGGATTGAAGATATCCGCATTCATAACGAACAGGACGAAATACGTAAGGACACACAGCCCCGACGATCCTATCGCCAGTATCACATACGCCCTGAACCGTCTGTTCAGCCATCTGTTCTTCGATATGACGAGATATGATGCGAACAGTATCATCACGATAAGATAGATCAGAGTGATCCACCATTCCGGATTTTCGAATACCACGGTGAGAATAAGGCCCGCTAAGACCAACTGAACGGTCATTCTGAAACACGCGACGATCAGCGTTCTCGTCTGATCGATACGCGAACGTCTCATAACGGCGACGATAACGATCAGAAGGATGTAGATCAGAGCGAAATTGAAAAGACCCAGCTGAATGATGTCATCCATTCTTCTTGCCTCCGAGGTCCACTATCATGTCCGCGACGGCATCTATAACATTACGGTCATGGGAAACGGCGATCAATGTTATCCCGTTCCCGGCGCAGTATTCCTTTATGCTGTTCATGACCCCGAGCGCGGTCTCGCGGTCCAGCGCGGACGTGGGTTCGTCAAGCATAAGAACGGAAGGACGGAAGGACAGATATATCGAAAGGAACACCCTCTCCTTTTCTCCGCCGGACAGGTTCTTACACACTTTTTCAATATCCTTTTCAGCGCGGCATATGTTCAGGAATCTCATCATCTCGTCATCCGGAAGCGGAGGAAGATTCACGTATCTTCGGAATTCATCAAAATTTTCCTTCACGGTCCCGCCGAACAAGAAGACATTCTGACCGCAGAGCACCGCCTTTTTTCTTATTTCCTTTGTATTCTTTATTCCGCTGATATCGGAACCGAAGAAAAGGATCGTTCCGGATGTCTGCGTCTCCGTTTGGTTGAAGAGTTTAAGAAGGGTCGTTTTTCCGGTGCCGCTCTCGCCGACGATGAACGTGGCCTTACCGCAAGGTATCGATATATCCGGGAACGAGATATTCCTGCACACCAGACCCTTCGTTACGAACGCATCGTCATCGCCGCCGTTCATATGAAGGAACATTGCGTACAGATAGAAATATCAAACGCAGCGATGCCGGGCGTTTCACTGTTCTCTCGTCTCGGGAGAGGGGTCGGCCGTATGCTCCTCTATGAAGATCTCCTCGAACGCCGTGGAGCGGTTCTTTTCCATCTTACGGTAAGCGCGTGTCACCAGCAGCGGCGTGATCATCGATGTGATCAGCGCCATAAGGATTATCACGGTGAACCATTCCTGTGTGAACACGCCGGTGGTAAGGCCGATCGTGGCGACGATGATCCCGACCTCGCCGCGGGGTATCATGCTGACGCCGATCAGATGCGATGAATCGCGGTCGAGCTTTCCCATTTTCGCGCCGACGTATCCCGCGACGTATTTCGTTATCACCGCCACGATCACCAACAGACAGAGCATTGCCAGGATGTTCGGTTCTATTCTGTTGAGATGCACCCCCATCCCTACCCAGATGAAGAAGAACGGCAGCATGAAATAAGTTATCACGTTGAAGTTATGTTCCACGGGAATGGTATCCCTGAACTCGGCGAACAGCATGCCGGCAAGGAATGCGCCGATGATCGCCGCCAGACCTATCGTCGCGGACAGCGTGGCCAATCCCAGGCATACGATGACCGCGAGGCCCAGCGCGCTGAGTTCGGCCATCGATCTTTTCTCATCCTCTGCCGCGGACGTCTCGTTCCCGCCGGAACGCATCTTCTTTATGCGGTCCTGCAGTTTCTTCCTGCGGGCGGCCAGTTTCTTTACCTTCGAAATGAACAGGAACATCGAGAGTATGAATACGGCAACGATCACGGTGTTCACTATTATCACGGTCTCGCTGCCGCCGCTTATCACTCCCGTGATGACGCCGAGCAGCGCCAGACAGAGAATATCGTCGATGATCGAGGCGCTGACGATTATCTTGGCCTCATTGGAACCCATTGCGTCGAGGTTCCTGAGGCACTCGACGCTCACGGCGGTGCTCATACCGAACAAAGCGGTACCGATGAGCAGCGCCATATCTAAGCTGATGTCCGCATGGAAGACAAAGAGCAGACCGCCGGCGAACGGTATCACGATACCTAGAACGGCAATGTACATCGATGTTCTTCCGACCTTCATAAGATCGCCGAACTTCGTTTCCAGACCGACCGCGAACAAAAGGAATATTATTCCTATCTCGCCCATGATATCAAAGAATTCCATCGTCGAGATGAAGTCATCACCGCCGATAAGGGAGGGGTCGATAAGATGTTCCGTCTCCTCCGTGACGAAGTGAAAGGTACCGGCAAAGAAATCCGGGAATGCCAGCGCCAGATTTATGAAGACAATTCCGGCAAGGATCTCACCGATGAGCTTCGGCATCTTATACTTCTCAAAAATACCGCCCAATATCTTCGCGAACACCAGCAGAATGAATATGTGCAGGATGATGTATGCGATCGATTCCATTGCTCTTCAGAACGCGTATGCCGTCGTCAGTTTAAATATTTCGGAACTTTGCCGTTCCGGTACCGAACAGGAATTAACATTAGTTTTTAATACACACCGCAGATAATTCAATTGTCCCGGTCAAAATAAATTAATAATGCCGAGTCGGTGTCCACATAAAATAAAAGATAAGGAGGAGAAGGAAATGTCAGTTTGGTTGTGCAGGGCAGGGTTGCGCGCGGAGTACGAGGAAAAGTTCATCG
>WRKA01000140.1 GCA_009778265.1 Methanomassiliicoccaceae archaeon
CAGACAATTTGGTGAGTGATTTGCAGACAATTTGGTGAGTGATTTGCAGACAATTTGGTGAGTGATTTGCAGACAATTTGGTGAGTGATCTGCAAATAGTTTACTGTGTGATCTCAGACAGTCCGATATAACGTTCGGGAACGGATCGATATGATCTTCGGGACCCAGGATAAGGCGCGGCCTGTAGACGAGAAAAAAAGAGGACGGTCAGCGAAGTTTCTTTATCGCTTCGAACGGCGTCACTGTGACCGCGAGCTTCGCTTCCTTTTCCGTCATACCGGCGCCGAGAGCGACCTTCATCGCTTTCGCTTCGTCCATCAGGTTCTCGGGAGCGTGAGCGTCCGAGTTCACGACCATTTTCGCTTTTACGGCACGGGCGATGTTGACGACGTGACCGTTCGTCAGATTGTGATAGGCGCGTCCGGTGATCTCTATAAGTATGCCGTTGTCGGCGGCCGCCTGCATCTCCTTCTCGGTGATGAAGCCGGGGTGGGCCAGAAGATCAACTTCCGGGTCTGTCGCCGCCGCGAAGTTAGTGCCGCCGATCACCGGTTCGTTCGGCGTCTCGCCGTGCACGACGATCCACTGCGCTCCGAGCGCCCTCGCTCTTCTTACCACTTTTTCCATCTGTTTAGGCGGAACGTGCGTTATCTCGACACCCGGTATCGTCCTTATGTACTCCTCTCCGAGTTCCGTCGCCTTAACGAGGGCGGGAACGACGGTATCGACGTTCGTTACGTCGACGTGATCGGTTATCGCGATAGCGTCATGACATAGGACCATCGCCCTTCTGACAAGTTCCGACGGTATCAGTTCGCCGTCGCTGTGTATGCTGTGTGTGTGCAGATCGATCCTCATTTTCTCCTCTCCGAAAGTTTTTCGAACACCTTTTCCATCGGAAGTCCTGTTTTTTCTATCGCCACCATCACGTGATATATCAGATCGGCGAGTTCCCATGCCATCTCATTCTCATCTTTATCCTTTATCGAAAGGACGAATTCTCCGGCCTCTTCCACCACCTTTTTGCACATCTTGTTCTCATCATTGAACAGTTTGCATGTGTAGCTCTCGGGAGAGGGATCGTTCATACGGCCGCGGAGTACGCGTTTCAATTCCGGCATTATCGCGGATGTTCCGTCCGTGTTCCCGTATATGACCTCGTTGAAACAGGACGGAGAACCGGTGTGGCACGCCACACCCGTCTGTTCCACACGTATGAGCAGAGTATCGAGATCGCAGTCGGTCTGCATCGATATTATTTTTTGAACGTTACCGCTCTCTTCCCCTTTTTTCCACAGTTTATTACGGCTTCTTGACCAAAAATGGGTGTACCCGGTCTCTTTCATCAGTTCTACGGACCTTTCATTCGCCCATGCCACCATGAGCACCTCTCCGGTCAGGTGATCCTGTACGACGGCGGCCACAAGGCCGTTCTGATCATATTTCAGATTCATCTTACGTTTACTCCTCTGTCGCGCAGATAACTCTTGACATCCGCAACGGTGTAAGTGCCGTAGTGGAATATAGATGCTGCGAGCGCCGCGGCGGCGTTCGTTCTCGTCAGCACTTCGTATATGTGTTCCACCGACCCGCAGCCGCCGGATGCCGTTACCGGTATCTTCACAGCTTCCGCGACCGCCTTCGTCAGCGGGATATCGTATCCCGTTTTCACACCGTCCGCGTCGATGGACGTCAGCAATATCTCTCCCGCACCAAGTTCCTCCGCCCTTTTTGACCATTCTATCGCGTCGATCCCCGACGATCTCATACCGCCGTGCGTGTGGACTATCCAACCGTCACCGATCTTTTTCGCGTCTATCGCTATTATCAGTCTCTCGGACCCGAAGGCATCCGCACACTCTCCGACAAGGCCGGGATCCGATACGGCGGCCGAGTTGATGGAGACCTTGTCCGCTCCCGCGTCAAGGACGGCCCGCATCTCATCTTTCGACGATATCCCGCCGCCGACACATAACGGCACGGTAAGCACCTTCGCCGTTCTGGCGACCGCGTCCAGTAACGTTCTCCGGCCCTCGGTGGTCGCTGTTATATCAAGGAACGCGACCTCGTCCGCTCCGTCCTTCTCGTATCTCGATGCGAAGGACGGCGGATCCCCTAATTCTTTCATTCCCTGGAACTTTATCCCTTTCACGACCTTTCCGTTCATCATATCAAGGCACGGGATTATCTTCCTGACCGTCATTCAAACACCCTTTGTGATCGCTTTATCTTTGGTACTGAGTTCCGAATCCCTTTTTTTCAGCGCTTCCTTCAAAGCCCTTCCGAACGCTTTGAACGACCCCTCGACAATGTGGTGATCGTCGAATCCTCTTATCGCAAGTATGTGTAACGTGATACCGGCGGACATCGCGAAGCTTCTGAAGAAATGGTGATACAGCGGATCCGGACAATCTATCTCCGCGTACGGGCGGTCGACGATATCTAACGATACGGTGATCATCGCATCGTCCATGACCACCGTTTTCGTGGCCATCCTTTCTATTGCGTTGTCACCGGCCGCATTCTTCAGTGCCGTTCCAAGCGTTATACCGACGTCTTCGATAAGGTGGTGCTCTTCGTTCCCTTCCGCTTTTACAGAGATGTCGATGTTCGAATATCGGGACAGCGTTTCGATCATATGATCCAGAAATACATTGCCGCAGTCCACATCGTAACTGCCCGTTCCGTCAATGTTCATGTTCACGGAAATCTTTGTTTCCTTCGTTCTGCGCTCGATCTTAGATGTACGTCCTTTCATAAGTGATCGCGGTTCTTATTGAGGAATACGTATATAGAATGTTTTGTTCAACCGACTTTTCGAGAGACCTCCGAGGCAAAATATCGTCTTAGACCTCGGAATTTTCTCTCGGGCACTCGGCGCACTCAACAAGGGGTATCGTTCCGTTGCTTTTTTCGTGGACGTAGCTCAGTATTCCGACACGTTCCACATAATCGCAGATCCGGCACAATTCTCTCATTATCTCGCTCTCACCTTTCGCGAGTCTGTCCGCAGACAGTGAGATCTCCTCCATGAAACCTTCGTAATGAGGGCTGTTTTCCACTACGGCGCTGTCGCCCCTTATCCCATGGATGTATTGAGAAACAGCGGTCCCCGAGACCTTGAAGATCTTGGCGACCTTTGCCATGGTCATTCCATGGATGTTCACTAACTCGACGGACAACTCTTTTCTGATGATCGGGAGTACATCTACCACAAGCATTTCGCACGGATGTCTCATGAGGGTATTATTGGTTTATAGTATATAAATACTATCTGTTAGATATGAGGTATCTTATTGGATATTTACTATCCACGGGGTATCCCACTTCCAGGGTTCCATCAATCCGGTATAAACGGCGACGCCTACCACGGCCGCGGCGGCACCCGCTGCCGCGAGCACCTTCGCGTCCTCTTCCGTGCTGACGCCTCCGGACGCTACGACGGGATGAGGACTTTCGAATATGAAAGTCTTTGCTCTTCTTTCATCGATACCCCTGGCCTTTCCCTCCACGTCTATATTGGTGTTAAGTATCCCAGCAAGCGGAAGGTCCTTTATCCGAAGGAACATCTCCTTCACCGGGACGGACGAATCTTCCTGCCATCCCTTCACCGCGATATTGTCTCCTTTGGTATCCATGGCCAACAGCAGTCTGCCGGGGAACTTTGAACACATATCCGTTAACCATCCGTTATCCGTTATCGCTTTTGTTCCGACGATCACTTTATCCGCTCCGGCGTCAAGAAGTTCGCGTATCGTCCTCTCATCTTTGATACCGCCGCCGACCTCCGCGGGAACGTCATATCTTTTTATGATCTCTTTTATCACGGGTATGTTGTTCTCTTTCCCGAAAGCGCCGTCCAGGTCTATGATATGTAACGCTTTCGCGCCTTTCGCGATCCATTCGCCGGCGGCCGAGACGGGGTCGGGCATCGTTATCCTTTCGGTCCCCGGAACTCCGCCGACAAGCTGCACTACGCGGTGGTCCATGATATCAACGGCGGGAATTATCATCATTTTCTTTCACTCCTTGTTCCTGCAGCGATACGTTTTCCTCTTCATCGGTCCCCGGAGATCACTTCTTCCGCCTTCTCTAAGAGGATCGCATTCAGTTCCTCCGAACCTATCGTCGTCCGGACGCAGTTCTCCGTCCTCCTTTTGGAACCGAAATCCCTTATGAGGATCCCTTTTTCTTTAAGTCCTTCTGTGAGAACGGCGTGATCTACCGGCGACCTCGCCAAAATGAAATTAGAATCGGACGGGAACGGCTCGAACCCCAGTTCTTTCAGTCCGCCGGCCAGCGGCCCGCGGTTCCTGTTCACGAGATCGACGCTCTTTCTTATGAAATCCTGATCCCCGACGGCCGCTATCGCGGCCCCTTCGCTCAGCATGTTCAGCGAATACGGGATCTTCACGCAATTCATCATATCCGATATCTTAGTGTTGGAGACGGAATATCCGATGCGGAGACCCGCCATCGCATACGCCTTGGAGAACGTCCGCATCACGATCAGATTTTCAAATTCGTTAACTTTCGGGATCATGGACGTTCCCGAATATTCGCCGTAAGCTTCGTCCACTATCACCATACCGTCCGATCTTTCCAGTATCTCGACGATATCTTTCTCTCTGAACAGGTTCCCCGTCGGATTGTTGGGCGAGGGCATGATGATCATCTTCGCTTTCGGTCCGAGCATCGCATCGGCGTCAAGCTGAAAATCCTCCGTCAGATCGACCGCATACGTTCTACCGCCGTTGACGTTCGCGAAATATTCGTACAATGTGTACGACGGCACCGGGACCGTAACGCCGTCATGCCATTCCGTGAACGTTTTGAACGCTATGTCCAATAATTCATCCGATCCGGAACCGGCAACGAAGTTCTCTCTCTCCAGTCCGTATAATTCCGCCAGAGCATCCCTCAGACCGTCGGAGTACGTGTTCGGATAATCGTTCACGTTCATCTTCTGAGAAGAAAGGAATCTCACCGCGGCGGGATTGGAACCCAGCACGTTCGTATTGGTGTCCATCCTTATCGCGCCGCCCGTCTCCGGGTTATAATATCTTTTAAGGTCCCTCGCGGTGCTGCGCATACGCTCTCTTGACATACTTAAGGCACCAGCCTGTCTATCGGTAACGTGAGAATTCCCTTGGCACCCATCTTCTTCAATGCGTTGACGGAATCATATACGTCCTTTTTATCGATGACCACATGCATCGCCACCATGTCGTCCCGGCCGGCGATGTTCATCACCGTGGGACCGGCGACACCGGGGAACATCTTCTGGACCTCGGAAAGTTTTGCCTCGGGGACGTCGGCCATCAGGTATTTTTTGTTCTCCGCGACTATTACGCTCTTAATGGAATCGACCATACCCGAAACGGCGTCCTTCTTCTTCTTTATCGACCCTTTATTTCCTATGATGACGGCCTGCGAGACAATGATGTCGTTGATCGCCACAAGCCTGTTCGTTTTAAGGGTGGAGCCGCTCGACACGAGGTCCACAATGATATCGGAAACGTTCATGTACGGCATTATCTCCGCCGCTCCCGACACCTTTACGATATTGACCTTCTTCTTTATCGAGGAGAAGAACTTTTCCGTCAGGTTAGGGAAGGACGTGGCGACCCGGCATCCGTTCATGATATCCTTGGCATCCTTTATCCCGGATGATTCGGGGACCGCGACACACAAACGGCAGTGCCCGAAATCGAGGTCCAGAAGGGATTCCACATCTTCCCCGGATTCCGCCACCTGATCTATACCGGTTATTCCCATGTCTATTGCTCCGGACGCGACGAACTCCGGTATGTCCTGGGCGCGGACGAACATAACTTCGATGTCCTGATTCTTAACGCTGACGTAAAGTCTTCTGCCCCATTCCTCTCCGAGATCCAATCCCGATTTCAGGAGAAGTTCCACCGCCCTTTCGTTCAATCTTCCTTTGTTAGGAACAGCCAATTTGAGTGTCATGATATTCTCTGTTCTACTCTATATGAGAAAAGAATAAAAAGTTGCCGAAAAAGAATGCTTGCGTCTCCGCGATGCGGAAAAGAAAGATATGCGGATGTTAAGAGGAACGGTGCGCATGTGCGCCGTTCCTTTTCGGTTCGATCATATCGGTCCTCTTTCATCGGGTCCCGCCTCCGCTGCGTCAGCGTCCTTATGTTCCGATATGAAATTCCTTTTCGCCCCCGTCGGATCGCTCGATCCGTTCGGTGAACGCTTCGATATGCGGAGACCTTATGTGCCCGGCCGATCCGATCGCGCCCTCAGCATTCAATGCGTCCGTCCTGTATGACCTTCCGTCGGCTGAGAACATTCTCAGCTGTCCCCATTCTGAGGACAACCGACCTTCCCTCGGCCGGTTCACTCAGTGCCGTTCGGCCTCAGCAGCAGTTTGGTTATCATATGGTCGCTGTTCTCCGAACTCACAAGGTCCGGGACGTCGCCGCATACCGCTAACATCTCATTACAATATGCCAGACATCCGATCACGCCCTCAACGGAGCAGATGTGTTCCAGCGGGCCGGTCATATCATCTTCGCTTTTTATCATATTTCCGAGTCTCGTGGCGCAGGCGTCCGCCAATGATACGTCATTCGAAATGACGGTCGATATATCCGATCTGCCGAAGGACACCGAGGGTCCGACGGAAGCGGATGATGAACATATGCCCAGTATCCGATCCGTCGGAGGGACCTTTAACGACAACCGATGACCTTTCACGTCCGCGTACATCCCTATGATCACGTAACGGTCGGATATCATCGCAATATCGCCGCCGTTGTCCACGATCGCGTATACCGCTCCCGCTGCACTCATTTTTTTCACGGCGTATTCGGCAATGGCGCCGGCGACCGCAGCCATCGGGCCGACGTTCGCGGCGAGGGATGCGTCGCACATCCTTCTCACCACGATACCGTCGTCATGCGAAGCGCGGTACGGTTCGT
>WRKA01000141.1 GCA_009778265.1 Methanomassiliicoccaceae archaeon
ATGGAGAACCACCATTTTTCAACTTCTTCGTCCCAAACTGCCCGGACCCGTTTTTCTTCGAATATGCGGATCGCGTTCTTCTTATCTTCATTCATTTGATTACCTCTGATCAACTTGATCATTTATTTTTATCGGACTCCGGGCGACTTCTTTATGGCTGAAGCTTTGTTAGTAATAAATGTGATCCGTCAAAGTGTATGTTACGTTATTATCGCCGTTCCGATATGTTCTCTATATATGCGGATATATTAAAGATTGTCTGTTTAAATTCGAACTTCTGGCTATGATCGGTATTCGATCATTTTCCTAGCCAATTCCAGTTCCGCCTGCGTGTTTATGTTGACGGCCAATTCGAACATATCCGTCAGCATATACGTCTCTTTGATGAAGACGTCTATCGGCAGCGAGATCGTTTTTATCCGATCCATTATGCAAAGCCCCGACAGCACCCATTTCTTTCCTATCACATCTATCGTATACGACGGCGTTATCCCTACGGACCTCAATATCTCTTCGCTTACCACAGCGATCGCCGATTCCATCGTGTCCGGATCGAAGAAATTGAAAAGCGAATCCACAGCATTCCTTTTCAGCAAAGGCATGTCACACGGCAGCGTCATAACAAAACGTCCGTTCATAACTTCGAACGCTTTGTGCATATCGTCCACGAAATCGTCACCGGACGTACGTATCGTCTCTATCCCTTCGGAGATCAGATATTTTTCGGTCTCCTTTGTATTATCGCTCACGGAAACAAGAACGCGATCTATGTTCTGCGATGACGCAAGAGCGTCCGTCACCCTTTTTATGACGGGGACGCCGCCGATGTCCTGCATAGGTTTTTCTATCGCACACAGACCCATTCTGGTCCCCTTCCCCCCGGCATGGACCAAGGCCTCCATCATATCACCGATATCAGTATCAGGAACGTAAGAAGGATCGCCGCTCTCGATATCTCGTTCGTTGCACCGAGAACGTCGCCGTTCACCATGCCGAAATTCTTTTTCGCGACGGCGGACATGATGACCCCCGTGAGTATCGATACGAACAGCGGAACAACGAATACCGTAAGGACCCGCAGCAACGTGTGATACGGCATTGCCACGGGTATCGACGTGTACTCGTCCAGCGCGTATATGAACAGACCGAACACGGCGATAAGAACTATTGCCAATATTATCGCATACAGAAGCGACGGTCCTTTCGTGTTCCTGACGCTGTTGCCGGCCATCCCGTCGCCGGCGGTGCCGAACGCGGCCGCCGATACCATTCCTACCTTTGCGAGAACTTCGGCACAGAAAAGGAACAACGCCATCAGCAGCACAGGTATCGCGGCCGCGAATACCAGTGACATAAGTATGACCATGAGCGCGAACGCCATCCCTCCCGCGCCTATTCTCGAATCTTTCAGCGCTCTGAGGTGGTCCTCTTTTGTACCTGCGACCACAAGACCGTCGCCCACGTCTATCGTCCCGTCGATGTGCAGGAATCGGTTCATCGCAAAAATAACAAAGAACGTTATCACGGACGCGGCCAATGAATTAACAAGATCGAATTGCGTGAGGACGGTCATCATCACCGCCGCGATAAGACCGTAGAATACACCTATGACAGGGACCATCCAGAACTTCCTGTCCATGGCGTCCATATCCTCCCGCGTAATATCCAGACGTATCATCGTAAAGAACGAGAACATTGCTTTAAGGGCGCCCATCAGATCTCTCCGTCAAATAATCGTGTGTATATCGATGACATTATGCCGCCCACCAGGCCGCATATGATGTCGTCCATGAACGGCCCCAATTCTCCGATGATCCCGGGTTTATGTCTGTCGAATCTGTGAAATTCGAACACCCCTCTCGTTCCCGCGATGTACTGCGACAATTGCATTCCGAGGATCTCGTCCGCGATCAGATGTATCGGGTCCGTGGCGAACATACCTCTCGGCATTGCGCATATCATGTCCTTGTTCCCGAGACGTTCCAATTCGATCGCCCCCTGCACCAAAGACGAGGCGTTGATGTCCTTCGAATATATCGTTAATAAAGAATGGAACATCTCTTTCAGTTCCGCGGTGTCCCAGTCCGGATTGGGATAATAGATCTTCATAGCGGCGTCCCACATCCTCTCTTCCGTGATGCCCATCTTTTCCAGTTGATCCAGGAATGTTCCGACCTCCGGGAGATCCGTGCGTTTTATCAGTGAGTCGCGGACCGCTTCTTTCACGGACCTCGCTAATGATATCCCCAATGATGTCCCCGTTCCGCAGTACACCTCCCTTTTTCCTTCTGTCGGCGAGACGATAGCGATCGCATCCGACGTCGTTCCCGTTTCTTCGTGACCCAATGAATTCAGCGCGGCCGTTTTCGCTTCCGTCATCACTATGAACGCATTAACCTTCGCCGCCTCCGTTAACGGGGCCGGTGATATCCCTATGATATTGATCGTCCCGATCTTTCCCAATTTTTTACCCGCTCTGATCACCTTTTCTTTTTCTGCCGAACGGTCAAGACGTTCCTCCATATCATATATCACGTCACCGGCGATCACTCTGTTGCCGAGTCCCGCGGTGACCACTGCGTATGAATGCATTCCTTCGAATTCCGTTCCCTTGAGAGAGGTGACGTATTCTATCTCCGCCGCCGTCATAAAACCCACAGTATCTTCGGGAAGGCCCAGGTCCTTTCTCACTTTGTCGATGTCCCCCAGCGGGTCTTTCGAATCGTAACGTTTTGAAACTTCCATTATCATTATCGTATCGGAAACAACGGAACCGTGATTCATCACGGCGGAACTTAATATCTCCATTCTCTCTTTCAGTTTGATAACGGCAACCGGAATTCCGTCAGTCAGAACAATATTCACATCTACCACGGCCATGGTATCATCCTCAGCATTTCCATAATAACATCCTCCATGTAAATCTGTATGTGTATCCCGATCAGGGCATATAGCGGAAATGTGACCAGCAAAAGGAACAGGAACGCCGCTATCTCGATCAGTTTGTAACATCTGTGTATATCCTTTACGGAAGGTAAAGGACCTTCTCCCATAACGTAAACGTCAGCTTTCTCCATACTTATCCCCAATGCTCCCGCAGATGCGGTCATCGGCCATCCGCTGTTGGGACTCGGGGTCATGCGGTGCTGTTCCCTTGCTGTCGATATCGCTTTGCGCGGACTCCCGCCAACGAAGACGGATGCCATTGCGATGAACACTATCGATATACGCGATGTAACGTAACCGAGCACATCGTCGAACTTTGCCGGGAAGTATCCCAGATCTTTGTATTTATCGTTAAGATAGCCCCACATCGCATCCATCAGGTTCGCACAGCGGAACATTATCGCGCCGAACATCCCGAACAGTCCGAAATATAATCCCGGCGAGCAGACGCTGTCCGCGTAGTTCTCCGATGTTGTTTCCGTACACGACGAAGCGATGTGTTCCGCATCCATTCCTTTCGTCTTTCGACTGACGATCATTTGCGTTTTTTCGGCAGCGGCGTCGAGATCGCCGTTCTCCAGGTCCCTTTCGATAGGTCTGCAGTGTTTTCTGAACGATGCCGCAAAGGTCACTTTGAACAGGAACGCACAGACGATTATCCAAACGACCTCGGAATACGCCGCATCGATGCCTCCGATCGTGAGACCGCCGAGGTCCGCGCTGCGGATCACCGCTAATATGACGAATGCGATGAACCAGAACAGAAAGAGTATCAGCACGTAAGAAAGGAATCCTTTCAGGACGGTCGATCTTCTGCCCTTTCTTTTTATTCTTTTGTCCAATCTGTCCAGAAGGTTGCCTATCCATCTCAGAGGATGGATCGCGTTCGGTACGTCCCCTAACACAAGGTCGATGAACAATGCGGCCATGACTATGAGGAGAGCGTCCGTCCAGAGGTCCGTGTCACTTCACCCCGTCCATTGCTTTTTTTACCGCGTCGATGAACATCTCGTTCCGCTTTCTGTCCTTGACGCAGAATCGTATATGATCCTTGAATTCCGGACCGAAGGATCCGCAGTCCCTTATCATTATCTTTTCCGAGAGCATCTTATATTTGAATTCAGGCACGGACATCCCCGAACTTTTCAACGATTCGAAAAAGAAATAGGAATCCGTCATTCCTACGCCGAATCCTATCTCATTCAATCTGCGGTGCATCTCTTTCGCTTCCCGATGCATCATATCCGCCGCCTTTGTGACGTGGTCCATGTGGTCCCTGATCAGAGCGGACGCGACGCATTGTTCTATGTGGCCGACGTTCCACGTCATTCTTACTTTATCCATCGCCTTGATGATATTCTCGTCGGCGAAACCGAATCCTATCCTTATTCCGGGTATTGCGAATGATTTTGTCAGGGAGCCTATCACCACAAGATTATCATAATTTTTCACGTCTTTCACGCAACTCACTTCGTTGTGCGACGGTACCAATTCCAACAATGTTTCGTCGAGGAATACGAGAATATTACGTTCACCGCATTCCTTCACTATCCGGAGTATCTTTTCACGGGGTTCTATTCTTCCGGTAGGGTTGTTCGGGTTGCAAATGTAAACAGCTTTGACGCCGTTCGCTTTAGATAACAGTTCGTCCTCGTTTATCCGAAGATCGTTCTTCTCCGTCAGAAGAAGTTCACGGACGGAGGCGCCCGTGAGTCTGCAGTGGTTCGCGTATTCGGCGAACGACGGACGCGGAATTAACGCAACTTCACCTTTCCCAAGGAAGGTGTTCGGAAAGGTTCGTATAATATCGGACGATCCCGAGCCGACGATCGCGTTCTCAGCGCCCACGTTAAAATGGTTTGCCAATACCTCTTTCATTTCCGTCGAGTTGTCGTCGGGATAGTGATAAACTCCGGACAAAGCTTTCGATACCAGTTCCGGGATGCAGTCCGGCGGTCCGAACGGATTCAGGTTGTGACTGAAATCCTCCACGCCTTCAAGCTTCCATGCCTGCCCGCCGTGAACTGTTTCGGGAATGTCCGAAAGTTCTTTTCTTATCACGTCTCTGATGTTCATCCGATGCCGTATCACGTCATCGGATATAATACTGGCTATTACATCCATCCATGCATCCAACGAATTATCTTTGTTAAATCCTGGTCTATCTTAGCAAATTATCATCCTTCCGGAGCCGACAGATACCGGTCGGCCGGATCATATCTCCGAATTTCATTGCCCGCCATATCTTCAGAAAGAGAGCACATATTCTTCCGATCTCAGACGGAACAATGACGGAGGGTAGAAATCAATCTCGCCCCGCGGATTGAAATACCCCAAAATGCAGTCTGGATTCCTGACACATATCTGCGTATGCGTCTTATCGCATATCCCTGCCCCGGGAAAAATCTCTTTTCCTTCGATAAATGTTCCTATTACCGTATCAAAAGTTCCTTTATCCGGGTCACGATCCATTTTGCATGCCGCCTCGATCATAAGGCAATCGAGTTCTCTTTTCAACGGAATTCCGTCGGTGAAAGATGTGTTCTTTTGTTCCGGAACTCCGTATTTTTGGTAATAATTTTTGTATGCGGACCTCACTACTTCCTGGCCTTCGCGGCAACGAAGGTCCAGACATCTTCCCGGATCTATGAATGCTCCGACAACAGAGGGTTTTGTGCTCTTTTTCTGCACAGCGAACTCATATGCGCGTCTCGGATCTCTTTCCCAGAAATATGTGCCTTTGCCGAGCCAATCATATGGTTTCTCACTGGGTTTGAACTCATCTTTTCCTGATATCACTCTTTTGGCTAAACGCTCACTGCAGCCATGAAACCCCAGGATGAGTCCCGTCTGTTCTGTATACATTCAGTCTTTCTCCGGGAACAAACACTTGTAAGGTTCAGCGACCTCACCGCTTTCGTCGAACAATCCGACCTCTGTCCAAAACTTTTTTTGGGTCTCCTCATCAGAATTCGACAGATCTTCGAAACCTTTTTTGATGCGTTCGACATCTTCCCATTCGAGGACAGCGTGTTTTATTCTCGTACAACCCACCTAATTTACCATAGTGGCAATATACATTAAATACTTTACATGTACCGGCTTCCTTTTGCGGCCATCACGGTCTGCTCCTGAATCTCTTCGGAAGAACGTATAATTCACCGTCGTTATCGAAGCCCACGGAAGCGCTCACTTCGTACACCTCTTCTATCAGTTCGGACGTTATCACTTCCTTCGGATCGCCGATCGCCACTATCTCTCCTTTCTTCATAATGATACATAGATCGCAGTACCTCGCCATTAACGATATGTCGTGTTCCGCGACCATGATCGACATATCCTTTTTGACCATGTACTGAAGATATTCCATCACTTCCAGCTTATATCTCATATCAAGGTGCGACGTAGGTTCGTCGACGAGCATGAGTCTCGGCTCCTGAACGTATGCTTTCGCGATCAGCACACGCTGCCTTTCTCCCGATGAGAGCATATTCAGCGGTCTGTCCTTCAGATGATCGACGCCGAACTTCTTTAACGTCTCTTCTACCAGCGTTTCATCATCCTCCGTTTCCCACCAGACGTTCTGAAGATACGGATAACGGCCCAACATCACCGTCTCGAAAACCGTTAATCCGAAACTTGCTTTCAGTTCTGCGGGAACGTTGGACATTATGCGCGCGACCTGCGCCGGCGTTTTGTTGAGTATCGTCTCGCCGTCCACGAGTATGTCCCCGGATGATGTCTTATGCATCATGTTGATGCACTTCATCATCGTCGTCTTTCCGCAGCCGTTCGGCCCTATGAGGCCGACGAGCATTCCGGAACCGATCTTGTACGATACGTCCTTCACAGCATGGAATCCGTTCTCGTATCTTTTGTTCAATCCCCTTAATTCTAAAAGCGGCGTATCATCCATCGTACATCCTCCCTCTTCTTATCAAAAGATATGCGAACACGGGCACCCCTATTATCGTTGTGATAGCACCTACGGGAAGTTCCTGCGGCACCATGAGCATCTTCGCCAAAAGATCGGCGATCATCATCATACACCCTCC
>WRKA01000142.1 GCA_009778265.1 Methanomassiliicoccaceae archaeon
GGTGGCGTACGAATATCTCACGGGCGATCTGTTCGCCGCGAGCCAGCCGTACGTCCCCGCTCCGATAGAATGGATCGCGTTCGGCAGTTACACGCTGAACTTCGGGATATACGTCGACAGTCTGACGTGCGTGATGCTGCTGTTCTCATCCTTCATATCGCTGATGATATTCGTGTACTCGATAGGGTACATGCATAAGGAAGGGGCGGGAAAGAGAAGATATTACGCGGAGATAGCGTTATTCCTGGCGGGGATGCTCGGTCTGATAATATCGAGCAACTACCTCGAGATGTTCATCTTCTGGGAGATAATGGGCGTTTGTTCTTATTTACTGATAGGATTCTGGTCGTTCAGACACCCGGAAGGCGATCTTGCGTCGAGCAACGCGGCATCCGCCGCGAAGAAGGCGTTCCTTGTGACGCGTCTCGGGGACATCTGCTTCATGTCGGGTCTCTTCGTTCTTCTGTACTCGTTCGGTTCGCTTGATTTCACAACGGTGTTCGATCCGACGCATATCGCCGGCGTTCAAGAGGGGATGATGCTTTTAGGCATACTCCTGCTGTTCGGCGGTGTCATCGGAAAGAGCGCACAGTTCCCGCTGCAGGATTGGCTGCCCGACGCGATGGCCGGTCCTACCACCGTGTCGGCGTTGATACACGCGGCGACGATGGTGAAGGCGGGTGTCTACCTCGTAGCGAGATCATATCCGTTATTCGTGCAGAGCGCGGACGCGATGATATTCGTAGCGCTGATAGGAGGTGTCACCGCGTTCATAGCGGCGACGATGGCGCTGAACAATATGAATATCAAACGGGTGCTCGCATACTCGACGATATCGCAATTAGGATACATGGTGATGGCGCTGGGCGCCGGAGGCTATATGATAGCGGTGGAAGGTAACGTGGACGCATCCGTCGGTTATACGGCGGGTGTGTTCCATATGATCAACCACGCGTTCTTCAAAGCGCTGCTGTTCATGTGCGCCGGTTCCGTGATACATGCCGTCGGCACAGAGGATATGAGGAAGATGGGCGGATTGAGAAAGAAGATGAGGATAACGTCGTGGACGATGCTCGTCGGCTGTCTGTCGATCTCCGGATTCCCGTTCCTGAGCGGATTCTGGTCAAAGGATATGATACTCGAAGCAACGATGGACTCTCACGTGATGGGACTGCCTGCGGGGGACATATTCCTGTTCCTGTTCGCATTGGCGGCGATGACCGCATTCCTAACAGCGTTCTACATGTTCAGGATGTGGTATATGACGTTCCACGGATCGAAGGGAGAGGCCGCGGAGCATTGTCACGGCGAATCGCCGAAATCGATGACGGTACCTTTGATCATTCTTGGAGTATTTGCGGCGTTCTCGGGATTCCTGATATTCTTCGGTCTGAACAATATAATAACGTTCACCGCCGACGGCGGCAGTTATTTCGTGGGCGGACACGGTCATGCGCCGATGGAAATACTCAGATCTATAGGTACGAACATATGGACCTACGTCTCGTTAGCGTTGGCGCTGTTCGGAATATTGCTTGCGTGGCTGATGTATGCGCGCAGATCGATAGATCCGGCCAAGTTCAGCAGAGGCGGCACATCGAAGATCTACAGGTTCCTGACGGGAAGATACTTCTTCCCGCAGCTGTACGATCAGATCGCCCTCAAGTTAGGGTACGGTGTTGCCAAAGGGGTCGATTACATAGACCGGAATCTGGTGGACGGAACTGTTAACGGGGTCGCGAACGCGATCGTCGGAGGTTCCGGCGTCGCGAGGAAGGTGCAGACAGGTTACGTGCGCGATTATGCGGCATATATCATAGTAGGCGTTATCGTCATGATAGCGGTGCTTTACGCCATCGTCACATGGGGAGGTGTGTAAGATGGATATCCCAATGCTGCCGCTCCTGCTCATCGTTCCTCTTATAGGGGCGATAGTGACGCTGTTCATGAAGAAGGATAAGAAGCACTCAAGATACGCGGCCATAATATTCTCGGCCGTGACGCTTGTGATAACGCTGTACTTCATATACGACCTCTGGTCCGCCGATCTTGTAAGTTCGGAAAGTTACAAATGGGTGGACACATCGTTCCTTAAGATAGGGTTCGATGTCGGTGTGGACGGAATGAGCATGCTCATGATCATGCTTACCTCGGTACTCGTGCTTCTCGTTTCCGTATTCACGGATTCCGAGAGCGACAGGCCGAACTCCTTCTTCGCGCTTATACTGGCGATGGAGGTCGGTCTGATGGGCGTATATATGGCACAGGACTACTTCCTGTTCTATATATTCTGGGAAGTGACGTTGATACCGATGTTCTTCCTGATCTCGGGATGGGGAGGACCGCGCAGACACTATGCGGCGATCAAGTTCTTCATCTACACGCACGTCGCAAGTCTGGTGATGCTGATAGGTATATTTGCATTGGTGACGGAAGCGGCCGCAGGCGGTGCGCTGGACTTTTCCTTCGCATCTGTGAAAGCGGCATCGGCCGGATTCGCGCCTCTGTTCCAGACGGTGATGTTCGGGCTGCTGTTCTTCGGTTTCGCTGTGAAGATGCCGCTGGTGCCGTTCCATACATGGTTACCGGACGCGCACGTCGAAGCTCCGACCGCCGGCAGTGTTCTGCTGGCGGCGGTGATGCTGAAGATGGGGTCCTACGGTATCATACGCATATGTCTGGACGTATTGCCGGAAGGCGCGAAGGATTGGCAGAACATCATGATCGTACTGGCGATCGTCGCCATACTTTACGGCGCATACGCATGCATAGCTCAGAAGGATCTGAAAAAGATGGTGGCGTTCTCGTCGATCAGCCACATGGGTATGGTGCTTCTCGGGATAGCGACACTCTCAGGCGAGGGTATTCAATTTGCGATATTCATGATGTTCGCTCACGGTTTGATCACTTCGGTCTTATTCATGGTGTGCGGCATAGCCGGCCACAACATCGGTACTAGAGAAATTCCGTTGCTCGGAGGTCTGGCGGGAAAGATGCCTATCTTCGCGGCATTCATGATGTTCGGATTCCTGGCGTCGCTTGGGCTGCCGGGACTAGTGGGTTTCCCGGCCGAGTTCGGTATAATCATGTCGTACTTCGAATATCTGCAGTCGATCGATCTCCTTTGGCTTGTCGTATTTGCTTTGATGTCGTTGCTGCTCACCGCAGGTTATTATCTGTGGGCGGCGCAGAGGACGCTATTCGGCAGGGAGACGGAAAAGGTCGATCTTTCGAAGGTCCATGACGTAAGCAGGTCCGAAGCGTTAGCTTTAGGAGTGGTCTGTGCTCTGATAGCATTATTCGGTCTGATGCCAAGCATCGTGATGAACATGCTTGCCAACATGCCCATCATCCTTACAGGGGTGGTCTGATGGCGTTCATCACACTTCAGGACGTCACGGATGTGCTGATGCCGATATTGCCGATATTCATACTGATCGTAGCGGCGCTCATCGCGCCGGCGATAGGTACGAAGAACGGCAAGGCGGCCGGCGCGTTCACGATGATAGCGGCGATCCTGGCGCTGATCGTAACGGGATACTATCTTTACGACGGTTATACGGACCCGTTCATGAACCTGTTCGCGTTCAACGACTTCACAGGTCTGATGGCGGCGATGTTCCTTGTCGTGCTGTTCCTGGTGGCAATGGTCTCATTGTCCGGGAGCGAGAGCAGGAAGCACCACGGCGAATATTACTCGCTGCTCATCGCGGCGACGATAGGTATGATCATGGTGTCCGGCGCCAAGGATATGATAATACTGTTCATAGGTATCGAACTGACAAGCATCACATCGTACGCACTGGTGGCGTTCAAGAAGAACGATCCGAGATCGGCGGAGTCCGCCGTGAAATATCTGATAATCGGCGGTATCTCGACCGCATTGTCGTTATACGGTATCTCGTTACTTTACGGTCTGTCCGGCTCGACGAACATTGCGGTGATAGCCGACTTCCTGGCTCAGGGAAGTTACTCGTGGACGTACATCGTCGGAGTGATAACACTGATCGCGGGTCTCGGTTTCAAGGTGGCGATGGTACCGTTCCACTCGTGGGCCCCGGATGTGTACGAAGGGGCGCCCACACCGGTGACGACGTTCCTGGCGGTGGGATCGAAGAAGATGGGATTCATCGCATTCTTCAAGATCTTCCTGCTGATGTTCATACTCGCGCAGGCGTTCGGCGGCTTGCCGGAGATGCAGTGGCTGTTCGCTATCATGGCGGCGGTGACGATGACCTTCGGCAACGTGATCGCGATATCGCAGACCAGTATCAAGAGGATGCTGGCATACTCAAGCATCGCGCAGGCGGGATACATCCTGATCGTGCTTGCCGTAGCGTCGGAATACGCGCTCGCGGGAGGCATATTCCACATGATCATGCACGTGTTCATGAAGGGCGGTGCTTTCATTGTGGTAGCGGCATTGGCGGCGCGCGGTCTCGGAGAGAATATCTCGGATTACCGGGGACTCTCGAGAAGGGCGCCGTTGGTCGCGGTCGCGATGATGCTGTTCATGTTCTCGTTGGCAGGGATACCCCCGCTCGGAGGATTCTGGTCGAAGTTCATTCTGTTCTCGTCCGGTATACCCGACGGAACATGGATATGGCTGATCGCGCTGGCCGTGATAAACAGTGCAATATCTCTGTACTATTACGCACGCGTGGTCAAGGCGATGTTCGTGGACAAACCCCTCGTCACAGAGAAGGTAAAAGTGCCGGCCAGTTTCAAAGTGGCGATCGCGATATGTACGATCGCAGTGATATTCGTAGGCATATATCCGATGCCGATCATCGAACTCTGCGAAGCGGCGGCAGCGGCATTCCCGTTGTGAGACAAACTTCTTCCGATCTTTCCTTTTTACGATTTTTGACATTATATGCATATTATTCGTAAATATTATGCGAATAATCACCATGTTTCGAACGATTCTCACCGCAAACCAACAAATTCAAATAACATGATACCGAAGACGTATCAAGGGCACACATGGGGGAACCCGAACGGCCCGAGGAGGGATGAGATGGATAAGAACTTACTGAACAAGATATTTTTCATGCTGGGTCCGATAGGCATCGCGGTGCTGATAACGTCATGCGTACTCGGTGTGATCATGTTCGCGCTGGGAGCATTACTGATAGTGGTGTCGCTCTTCTACGGTCTGATCGAACTGAGAGGAAGCGGGAACAGGCTGTTCATCGTTGTCGGCGCGTTCGGAGCGATCGTGCTTCTTGCGCTCACATCGATGTCGGTGATCACCGTGAACGCGGGAGAGGTCGGCGTGGTGACGAACTCCGCCGACGGCAAGATGAAAGGCACGACGTTAGACAACGGGTGGCACTTCTCCCCGTCGTTCATACTGTCGGAGGTGGAGATAATAAGATGCAACACGCAGGTGTCGGAATACGTAGGTAGCGACAACATCGACGATCTTGACGGGTCGGTGATGGTGATGTCTGCGGACCAGATGTACATATTCATAGACATCTCCGTATCGTATAACATACAGCCGGACAAGGCAAAGGATGTACGTTTCACTTACGGGAGCGACTGGAAGATCGTAGTGGTCCACCAGGTGGTGAGATCGGTGCCGAGAGGCATATGTGCGACATATGACGCGCTCGACATCGTGGGAAAGGACAGAGCGGCCATAGAGACGGCGATAACGAATCAGATCAAGAACGATATAGAGATGAAAGGCGGACAGCCGACCGGCATCAACGTGGTGGACGTTAAGATACGGGAGATGAGGATACCCGCGGGACTTCAGAGCGCCGTCGAACAGAAACTGATCGCGAACCAGCTGCTGGAGAAGGCTCAGATAGACCTTGAGAGGATCAAGGTGGAGGCCGAGGCCGAGGCCGAGAAGAGAGTGATCGAGGCCACCGCGGACGCGGAAGTGATAATGATCCGCGCTCAGGCGACCGCGGACGCCATCAATCTGGTGCTGCAGGAGTTCGTCGACGGCGGAGGCGATGTGGATATGACGGCATATCTGGCATATCTCTACATCCAGGCACTGACGGACCCGAACAGCAATATCACGTACGTGATAGTACCGAACGACGGTACCGGCGTGTTCGTGACGCTGCCGTCGTAACGTGCACAATAAACCCTTTCCTTTTTTTCTGTCATTCAGTCTCAGTTCATCCGATACCGTTCTTACGGTATCTCCGGGCCGTCGGCGGCACCGTCCTTTTTAAGCAACGGCAACGGGAATTGTTTTAAGTACATCCCTTTCTTTTAAGAGTGATGATGGAGAACCAATGGTACTCGTCTATATCCGATGAGCTGGCAGATGTCGACCTGATAATTGCGAACGCACTTAGGTCGGACAGGCCGGAACTGCAGGAAATGTGTGATTATGTCACAACATCCAAAGGTAAGAAGATAAGGCCGGCGATCTGTATACTGGCGCATCACGCCTGCGGAGGTTCGCGCAACGAGAAGATACTGCGCACCGCATCGTCGTTCGAGATGATACATGATGCCACGCTGATACACGACGACATCAACGACAACGGCGAGATACGCCGCGGCCGCCAGACCATCCATAAGAAATATACGGTATCGAAAGCGGTGATACTCGGGGACCTGCTGTTCGCAATGGGATTCAAGCACATGTCCGCGGATGCCGATATCGTCGACACGGTGGTGAACGCGTCGACGGCAATGGCCGAGAGCGAGTTCATTCAGAAGGAATTCGAACACAGACCCAAGGTCACGGAGAAGGATTATTTCAGGATCATCAGGGGAAAGACGGCGATGCCTATATTTGCGGCGGCAAGAACAGGCGCGTATCTGGCGGATGCCGACGAGGCGTCGGTGAACGCGGTCTCGGATTTCGCATTAGGGATCGGAACGGCATTTCAGATAGTGGACGACGTACTGGACGTCACAGGGGACCACGAACATACCGGAAAGAGGATCGGTATCGATATCGCGGAAGGAAAACCCACGCTTCCGGTCATATATGCGATGGCCGACCCGCAGAACGGTAAACGGATCAAAGAGATATTTTGTAAGAAGGATGCGTCCGATGAAGAGCTGAGAA
>WRKA01000143.1 GCA_009778265.1 Methanomassiliicoccaceae archaeon
GTCCGTACCCTCTCCCAAGGCCGAACCGTTCAAACTGTGGCTGGCCGAGGTCGGTAACGACAGACCGAACGAAATAGCGGACCCGGAAAGGGCGATATTGCGCGGCGCCGACTTCTATCGGAAAAAAGGTCATCCGGAAGGCTGGATGAACCAGCGTCCTCAAAGTATAGAGATGCGCAAGGAACTGACGGACGAATGATCCTAACGCCTCCGGCGCGAGAGTGCTCCCGTCCCGGAGGCAACAAACAATTTATTTCGTCGTTGCACTTCAAGATACGAAGAACATGTTGGGAAAGAAGAAAAGAGAGAAGGCACCGGACGGCAGTAACAAGATCGCCGTGCTGTTCGTTGACGAAATGAATGACCTTCAGTCGCAGATAGCGGAACATTTCCTGACGGAGTTCTATTCCGATATGTACGAGATAAGGAGCGCCGGACCCAAGAACGATTGCGTGGATTGCGAATTGGTCGCCGTAATGTATCAGAACGGTCACGACATCAGAAGGTCAACGTCGAAGGACTTCGCCGCAAAGAATATGATAACGTACGATTACATTGTGTTCCTGCAGAAAGAGACATACGACCGTATACGTAACGTGATACCGTTCAAAGGGAAGCACATCCTCAAAGATTTCGGGAGCAGGGCGGATTTCAAGGCAACGGATGATAAAGAACTGGCGGAATGTTATACATCGCTGACGGAAACGGTAAAAGAATGGGTAAAAGAGACGTTCTCATCACCGGAGAATTTAGAGAAGATCGTGATATGAGATGATCAGAGTGCTGGTCTACGACAAAGAACAGTGCGATCCTAAGAAATGTACCGCCAAACGTATGATAAAGTTCGGTCTCGCCAAGAACACAGAGATAAAGAATATTCCGAAAGGTTCCGTGATATTGTCGCCGTTCGCGGAAAAGGCGTTATCGCCGGCGGACCGGGCAGATGCGGAAAGAGGACTCGTCGTCATGGACCTGACATGGACGAACATAGACGATTTTCCAAAACTAAAAGGGATGAACGAAAGGGCGCTCCCTTTTCTTATTGCTTCGAATCCCGTGAACTGGGGAAGGCCGATGGAACTGAACAGCGCGGAAGCGGTGCTTGCGTCGCTGATAATCCTTGGGGATGACGAGCAGGCCGATACGTTCATAAAAAAATTCAGCTGGGGTCCCGAATTCATAAGGATCAACGGAGAGATGCTTTCCGAATACGCGAAAGCGAAGGACAGTGCCGATATCATCGGGATACAGAACGAATACCTGGAAGCGATAAGAAAATAATGCGCGGCCGGGAACGTTACCCTTTTATTGATGCTGATGTTAGACGGGTCGATGCTCGGCGATATCATGCAGATCGTTTGGATGGTGTTCGGTAACGATCACTTGACCACAAAAGAGATAGAAGGACGTCTCGAAGAGATGTTCAATTACCGCTGTCCCGACGATTTCGCAAAGACCCTGACAAAAATGAAACAGGGCGGGTTCGTAAAAGGCGAGGTATCCATCGAGCGCGGCGGATGGGTATGGTGGGTGGACGACGAATGCAGATCGTCCGACCTTTCCAAATTAATGTAAGCGCAGTTACATATATCTTCCAAGCCTGTATAACGGGGGCGAAATGAACTTCAAGGACGAGGAGGTGCTCGCAGGGTGGGAGGACATCCTTGCGAGGAAATATCAGCTTAAGATAACAGAATTAGCGGACGGTTACCCCGATAAAAGAAGTATATACGTATCATACGGGGACATAGACGAATACGATCCGGACATGGCGATGTTCATAACCGACCGTCCGGACAAGTGTCTGTCGCTCGGAAGAAAAGCGATAAAGAATCTCATGCCCCCCGCATGGGACCAGACCGGTAACATAAATCTCAGGATAACCGGGCTACCCAGAGATGCACGGGTCGACATCAGGAATCTGAGATCGAAACATTTAGGGAAGCTCGTGGCGATAGAGGGACTGGTAAGAAAGGCGACCACCGTAAGGCCGAAGATGACCAAAGCATTGTTCAGATGCGCGAGATGCGGCGCGGAGCAATGGGTGAATCAGTCCGGCATGTTCATTCGGGAGCCGATTGCGTGCACGAGCGTGGACGGAGGATGCAACAAAACGGCGGCGCAGTTCGTGCTTATAAACGAGAGATGTACACACATAGACACACAGAAGATAGAGATCCAGGAGTCCCCGGAAGGCCTCAGGGGAGGGGCGCAGCCCGAACGTATATCGGGATATCTGGAGGACGATATCACCGGCGCCACATTCCCCGGGAACCGGGTGATACTCAACGGCATCATACGTCCGGTACAGAAAGGAGAGAGGGACAAATCGTCAATTTTCGAAACGTTCATCGAAGTGCATTCTATGGACGTAGAGCAGCACGAGTACGACGAGATCCCGATAACGGAGGAGGACGAACAGGAGATCCTGAAGATGTCCCGCGATCCCGAATTCCTTGAAAAGACGGTACGTTCCATAGCGCCGACGATATACGGTCACGAGATGATCAAGGAAGCGATCGCGTTACAGCTTTTCGGCGGAACGCCGAAAAAACTGGACGACAAGACGGTCCTGAGAGGAGATATACACATTCTTCTCGTAGGTGACCCCGGAGTAGCGAAAAGTCAGCTGCTCCGATACATGAGCGATCTCGCCCCCAGAGGGATATTCGCATCCGGAAGATCCGCATCCGCCGCCGGTCTGTGTGTACATGGCGATACGATGATAAGAACTGGGACCGGGAACGTCACGATAAAAGAATTCGTCGAATCCAGGATGGACGATCCGGAAGATTACAAAGAGGGGATACAAAGGCAGGCGGTCTCCGGCGATATGGTGATGTCGGTCACCGAAACGGGATTCCCCGCGGGGCTTCCTGTGTCGTATATCTGGAGGATAAAAACCCCTTCGTTTCTTGTGGAAACCGTCACAGAAAAAGGAAACCGTCTCATATTAACACCGGAAACGAAGATAATGGCCCGCAACGGGATGGTATTCGATTGGGTCGAGGCCTCGGAGCTGAGAACGGGAATGATGGTGATGGCGGCCGGCGAGGACAAGATGATGATGCACACGCCGGAGATAAAAGAGGTAAGGAAGATAACGGAGGACCTGCCGGAATATGTTTATGACCTTACGGTAGAACCGTCGCACTCGTTCCTCGGGAACGGGTTCGTGATCCATAACACCGCAGCAGCGGTGAAGGACGATTTCGGCGAGGGGAGATGGACCCTGGAGGCCGGAGCGCTGGTGCTTGCAGATAAAGGGTTGGCATGCATCGACGAATTGGATAAGATGGGCGAACAGGACAAATCGGCGCTGCACGAAGCGATGGAATCCCAGAAGATATCGATCGCGAAAGCGGGAATAACGGCGACACTGCAATGCAGATGTTCAATGTTAGCGGCGGCAAATCCGAAAAGAGGAAGGTTCGAGACCGGCGAGATAGTGCCGCAGATAGACCTGCTGCCCACGCTGATGTCGCGTTTTGATATGATATTCGTGATAAGGGACATACCTAAAAAAGAAGATGACAGAAGGGTGGCGGAGCACATACTCAAAGCGCACCGCAGAGGGCAGGTCCTGAAAGGAAATATTTCGGATGAAAGGAAGGGGCGCGGCGAAAAGATACTGGAGGACACGGAATCCATAAAGCCGGTCTATGAACCCGATATACTGAGAAAATACGTCGCATATTCAAAACGCATCGTTCCCGTGATATCCGATGATGCGTTCAATGCGATCGAGGATAATTATCTGAAGATAAGAGGCACCGGAGGAGGGGAGAGCAGGACCGTTCCCATAACGGCAAGGCAACTGGAAGCGTACATCCGTTTATCCGAAGCGTCCGCAAGGGCAAGGTTAAGCGATACCGTTACCAAAGAGGATGCGGAACGTTCGATCAAGATAATTCATTACTATCTGGATAAAACGATAGGCACCGACGCAGGCGGAGGAAAGACGGTATGGGACATTGATAAAGTGGCGACGGGCGTGTCGGCGACGGTAAGGGACGAGATGCACATTGTGATGGAAGCGATAAGGGAATACGAGAACGAGAGGGGAATGGGCATAACCAAAGGAGAACTTATCGGAAAGCTTGCCGGACAGGTGAACGAGATCGAGATAACGGTCATACTGGATAAATTGCAGTCGAAAGGCGAACTGTACTGTCCGTCCATCGATGTATATAAGGTGGGCTGACCATGATATCCGTAAGGATACACACAAGGGACGGGGAACGGCTGCTTGCGGCGTGCGACGCGGAACTTTTGGGAAGGACGTTCAAAGAAGGCGAAATACGTCTGAAGGTCTCGGAAATATTCTACGGCGGCGAGACGGTATCCGAGGAAGCGTTCCGCGAGCGGATGAAAAGCGTTACGATAATGAACCTCGCCGGTCCGCGTACCGTGACGATGGCGGAAGAGGAAGGTTATGTCTCAGCGGATGCGGTCATCGTCATCGAAGGAATAAAACACGCGCAAGCGGTGGTGCTGTGAATGTTCTGCGTCAGATGCGGAAAGGAGAGGGAAACATTCGACGGTCTGTGCATAGACTGTTTTCTCAACGGTAAGAGATTGATCTCATTGCCGGATCACATAGACATGGAGAGATGCGCCAACTGCGAAGAGTTCCGGATAAGCGGGCAATGGGTCAAAAGGAATGCGGAGGATGCGATCGGGGATATCGCGCTGTCGCAGCTTTCGGCGATCGACGGACTCAGGATAATAAGCGCCGGAGCGTTCTCCGAAGAACAGGATGAACGTAATTTTTCTGTGAACGTGGATGCGGACGGAGAGCTTTGCGGACGTTTAGTGAAGGGGGAGGCGGAGACCGTCGTCAGAATAAAGAACGGGGTGTGCCAGAGGTGTTCCAGGCAGCTCGGCAATTATTATGAGGCAACGCTTCAGATAAGATCGGGAAAAAAAGAATTGGACGAAAAGATAAGGGACGGGACGGTACGTTACGTAAGAGAAAGGATAGAGAACATGAGTTCCGTGAACCGTCAGATATTTTTGACCAAAGTGGAAGAGGTGCCGGGCGGCGTGGATATGTTATTGTCATCGATATCGCTCGGAAAGGCGTTGGCAAAAGAATTATCGGACGCTTACGGCGCCGAGACCAAAGAATCTTCGAAACTGATAGGAAAGAATGACGACGGCTCTGACATGTATAGGATGACGTATCTCGTGAGGATGCCGGAATATCATCTGAACGATGTGGTGATATTCGAAGATAAGGCATACAAACTGTCGTCGATAAGCAAGGACAGCGCAAAACTCACGGAGCTCGGAAGTTTCCGCGTAACGTCGATAAGAAGGTCGCAGATGTCAGGTCTCAAGGTGCACTCACACCACGAAGAACTGATGAGAGCGACCGTCGTCAGCAGATCGAAGAACGAGATACAGATACTGCATCCGAGGAATTATTCCACCGTTGACGTGACGGTCCCGGAAGGTACGGAGATCGGCGACACCGTGAACGTTGCGGACGTGGACGATGTTATATTCTATGTTCCGTGAATCTGATTTTCGCAGGAACAACGTCCTCTGACACCGCATATATCATTCGCACAGCATAAACTCCGGCCGCGGGACCGCATTGTTTTTCTTTTGTATCCGCATGCGGTATCTATGATCAGGATGCCGATCCCTCTGGAGGATGTTGTCGTGAACCTGCTGCGTCTTGCGAATACGAAATTACCGGATGACGTGGGATGGGCGTTGGAAGCCGCGGCGTCATGGGAGACGAACGAGATCGCATATTCGCAGCTGGGCGGCATAATGGATAACATGAAGAAGGCGGAATTCACGGGAAGACCGATGTGCCAGGATACCGGTATACCGGTGTTCTATGTTTCCGGTAAGATAGACGCGTCAATAGAGGAAGGGATAAGGGAAGGTCTGAAGAAAGCCACGCCCCTGATACCGCTGAGACCCAACACCGTCCACCCGCTGACGAGGAAGAACAGCGGCGACAACCTCGGAGATGGAATGCCGATAATACATTACAGACCGACGGATGGCGATTTTACGGAAATAACGGTACTTCCGAAAGGTGCGGGTTCAGAGAATATGACCAGGTTGGCGATGCTGAATCCTGCGGACGGTGCGGACGGGATAAAAAAATTCATCGTATCGGCGGTATTGGAAGCGGGCGGAAGACCGTGTCCGCCGACCATCGTCGGCGTCGGCATAGGAGGAACGTCCGATAAATGCGTCGAGATGGCGAAAGAGGCGCTTCTCAGACCTACGGATTCGGTGAATGAGAACGATGAGGAAAGAGAACTGGAGGACGAACTGTTCACGATACTCAACTCAAGCGGCCTCGGACCCATGGGATTAGGCGGGGACACGACGGTGCTTCGCGTCCATGTGAAAACGGGATACTGCCACACCGCTTCTCTTCCCGTTGCGGTGAACCTCAACTGCTGGGCCGCACGAAGAGCCACCGTACGGATAATGAAGGACGGTACGGCGGAGTACAGGCAGTGATAAAATGATCACATTATACTCGCCGATGAATGAGAAGGACGTAAGAGGGCTGCGCATCGGGCAGGTCGTTCATATCAAAGGAACGGTAATAACGGGACGCGACGAGATGCACATGCGTGCGCTGTCATCGAAAAAAGCACCGGAGGAACTGAACAACTCCACCCTGTTCCACTGCGGTCCGATAATGGTCTCCGACAACAACGAATGGAAGGTCATCGCCGCGGGACCCACAACGAGCGCCCGTATGAATTCAATGGAAGCCGAGATGATAACCCGTTTCAAGATAAGAGCGGTGATCGGAAAAGGAGGCATGGACGATAGAACGCTGAAAGCGATGAAAGATGTGGGTTGTGTGTATCTGGCGGCGATAGGCGGCGCGGCGGTGTCGCTGGCCGAAGGCCTGAGCGAAGTGAAAGGAGTGATATGGGAAGACCTCGGAATGGCGGAGGCGATGTGGATATTCGACGCATCGCAATTCGGGCCGTTGGTTGTTGCGATGGACGCGCACGGCAACAGCATTTACAAAGACGTGAACGCAAAGGTCAAAAGAACGATGGAAAGGATTCAGTCCTGATCCTTTCTCCGTTCCGAATACACCTTCGAACTCTCCGGATTCCTGCCTATGTGTATCCTGTACAAGATAATGAAGATCAGAAGGAACAATCCGATTATCCCTCCGACCAGCATGAACGAATGCGTCAGATCGAGATCGAACAAATAAAGCGTCTCACTTTTGATGGTCAGTTCGAACGTGCAATAGAACGGAACGATACCTAGGTCGCCGACCTCCACAGCCTCGGCCTCGTAATACTGATGGATGATGGTTA
>WRKA01000144.1 GCA_009778265.1 Methanomassiliicoccaceae archaeon
CGGCACCGCATTTGCTGCACACATACTGCCCATCTTTGGGGAACATCATCGATCCGCACGAACAAAACAACCGATCAACCTCTCTCTAACCCGCACTCATTTATCGTATAAAAAACGTCCCACACGCCCGCGCGGACACGGTCTCCGCGTACCGCCGCGTATGTCTGCGGCCGGGTACCTTTTCAAACGTATTCCATGTCCTCTTTGGAGGTGCTGTGCCTTACCCTTTCCTTTTCGGGGTCGTTCTTTTCCGCGCGGTGTATCAGTCCGGCGAACGGGCTTTCCCGTTCTTCGTCATCCTGCACCGTCATCGCTTCGGATGCCGATTCGGCTATCGCCTTGGGTTCCTCCCTTGCCGTTACCTTCCTCACAAGCGATCTCTGAACGGTCATCATCTTTTCCTCGGGCGCATTCGACCTTTGTATCGCCAGTCTGTCATCGAAGTTCTCGAACCCCAATTTCTTTCCGTGGACGTATGCCGCCAAGGACCGGGGCATGAATATGCGTCCGCCGTCCTCCGGGGCGGCACGCGCAACTTCTTTTCTGTGCTGCTCCGCCAATATGCCGCCGATCAGACCGAATACCACCGTTATGATGTAGATGTTCACTTTCATCGACGTCGTTCCGCCGATCATGGCGAACGACGACTGCAGGAACCACAGCATCTTCGAGAGCAGCCATCCCATCAGCGGGAAGTCAAGACCTACCGCCGCTATGGTCTCGTCCGGGTCCGAATTCAAAAAGTCGAAACCGCCTATGATCCCCATCGCTATGACGGTCATCAGACCTACCATGGCCATCGCGCACAGTAACGTCACGACCATTCCTCTGGCCGGCGTTCCCGCCTTCCGGCCGCCGACATATCCGGCGATCGCCTGCCCGACGATGGGGATCCACCACAGCAGCATCATACAGAGCAGCGTGTAACGTACGGCGGAGAACATCTCGCCGAACATGCTCTCCTTTTTTTTCTTTTCGTCGCTTTCGCCTATCTTCCGGTAACCGCCCAAGAACGACAGGAGGCCTGCACCGCTGCTTGTATCTTTTCCCACGTGCATCCCTTTTTTGTCGGACATATGACCGACAGCGTCGGATTGAGGTAATAAGTATTTAAAAATTTCTTGAGAATGCCTCTCCGGGACGCATTGAACGATAATTTTAAGCAATTATAAAAGCACACAAAATGAACGCGGGCGGGAAGGCCGGATATACCGATGGTAAGGATCGCGGACAAAGTTAAAATACTCGCCCTTTATAGTCAATAGCAGCGCATACGGGAAGCGTGCGCACAACACATATACAAGTCCTAAGGGGCCGGTCCGGCCTCTTTTCACAAAGTCCTTCACAGAAGGCAGAAATACAACAAAGGAGAGACATTCAATGCAAATGAAATTCAGATTCCTGGGCGGAGCGGATGCTATCGGCCGCATGGGAATGACAATGGAAGGGAACGGTAAGACATCGTTGTTCGAATACGGCATGAGCCCGAGCAAACCGCCGGAGTATCCGCTGGACTGCGGGCGCGTACATCACATATTCTTGACGCACTGCCACCTTGACCACTGCGGCATGGTGCCGAGGATATGCGGCCGCGATAACTGTGAATTGTTCGCAACGCCGCTCACCGCGGAGGTCAGCGAAATAATGATGAACGACAGCCTGAAGATAGCGAAAGCGGACAATTATCCGCTCCCTTATACCAAAGGCGATATAGACAGGACGATGAGGAACGTCGTCCCGCTGACGTTCGGCGACACCATAGAACTGGACGGTCTTGACATTACGTTACACACGGCCGGACATATACCGGGGGCGACGATGTTCGAGATCGGAAAGGACACGAGCACCCTGTACTCCGGCGACATTCACACAATAAACACAAGATTGGTGGGACCGGCGCGTCCGGTGGGATGTGAGAACCTTTTCATCGAAGGGACGTACGGCGGACGCCTTCATCCCGACCGTAAGGAAGAGGAGGGCAGATTCCTGAACAAGATCGCCGAGGTCACCGACCGCGGCGGAAAGGTACTGATCCCGTCGTTCGCGACCGGAAGGACACAGGAGATCATGCTCCTTCTGAAAAATTCCGGATACGATATGTGGGTGGACGGCATGGGCCGTTCCGTCACGCGGATATACATGAACTATCCTCAGTACCTCTTGGATTTCAAGAGATTCAAAGGCGCGAGAAAAGCATTCCAGGAGGTCAGGAACCCTCAGATGAGATCGCAGTCCGGAAAGGGCGAGGTGATACTTACGACCGGCGGGATGCTGGACGGCGGACCGGTCCTCGGATATCTCAGAGAAATGGGAAGGAATCCGAAGAATGCCGTTCTTCTCGTAGGATATCAGGCGGAGGACACCAACGGCCGGATGCTGATGGAGACGGGACACATAATGATGGACGGCGAGCCGATGAAGATAAACTGCGAGATCCAGAAGTACGACTTCTCGGCGCACGCCGATCACGATCAGCTGGTGGATTTCGTAAGGAGATGCGACCCGAGGAACGTTATACTGATGCATTCGGAGACCCGCGAACTCATAAAGAAGGATCTGGAAGGCGATTATAACGTGATCCTTCCCGAACTTGGGAAGGAGTTCACGCTGGATGTCTGATCATGGACCCCGAACGCTTTCTCGACGAGGATATCGGATACGGGGATATCACCACCGAACTGCTTGTTCCGGATGCCGACGGTAAGGCGGAGGTCACATGCGAATCCGACGCCGTGATAGCCGGGCTGGAAGAGGCGGTGACGATCTTCGAAAGCCGCGGCGTGAGATGTATCCCGTTCACCATGGACGGAGAACGCGTTAAAAAGGGGACGGTCGTGCTTGCGGTCTCCGGGCCGCTGAGAATGATAATAACGGCGGAGAGGACCGCTCTCAATTTCATGATAAGGATGTCCGGTATCGCCACTGAAACGAACGAGATCGTTACGAGATGCAGAAGGATCAACAAGAACATCAGAATATCCGGAACACGTAAAACAACGCCCGGATTCAGATATTTTGAGAAAAAAGCTATCGTGCTCGGGGGCGGCGACCCTCACCGGTACGGTCTGGATGAGATGATATTGGTGAAAGATAATCATATCAGGGCCGCCGGAGGCATGAATAACGTCATCGGTCTGCTGAGAACGGCGGCACCGGAGAAAAAGGTGGAGATCGAGGTCGAGAACATCGAAGATGCGTTGACCGCCGCGGAATATGCCGATATCGTGATGATAGACAACGCCGATCCCGCGAAAGCTAAAGCGATCGCGGATGCGGTCAGGGTGATCGGCGATATCGTTATCGAAGTATCGGGGAACATAACGAAAGATAACGCCGCATCTTACGCGGACATCGCCGACGTCATATCCATGGGGTCGCTGACGCACTCCGTCCGCGCCGTTCATTTCTCGCTGAACATAGAATGATCATTTTGTACGGTGATGTTTATGCGGGTCTTCCTGCCATCCCATACCGGATGCCGCCATCTCCGTTATGTGTAACGTGGTCTGCCTTCCGACCATGTCGAACTGTAAGAAACAGAAAGGGCATGATGTCACGACGGCGATCGCACCCGCTTCCCTTACCGACGATATCGATTCGTGCATCACCTTCCTTTCAAGTTCCGTATCGACGCCGGCGAGACCTCCTCCGCAGCAGAGGTTCTCTTTCAGGCGTACCGGGGTGCCGCCCAGCGCTTTCACGATATCGGACAGCATATCGGATGCCGAGAGACCTTTCATCTTACACGCGGCCTCGCAATGGCATCCCGGAAATACCGCGATGTTGAAATCTATCTCCGTCACCAGATTATTTTTTATGTCCTCCAGTCTTTCATGAAGGAATTCCAGCATCCCGACCACTTCGGTCACGCTCACCTCATGTCCCGTTTCTTTCATTATTTCGCTGACGGATAGTTTACCGTGTTCCGTGGACAGTTCTTTCCCCGCTTCGGAGAGCGACATGCTGCACCCGTCGCATATCGTCAGAATTTTACGGTCACCGGCGATGGAATGTATCCTTGCGGCGACATTCTTCCATGTCTCCGGTCCCATGGACCTCAGACCGACGGGTTCCATACAGCAGGTGAACCCGTCCATACGGTCCACTTTCACGTTAAGTTTTTGAAAAATGAATTTTGCCGCCGCCTCAAGGAACGGCAGTCTCGACTGTACCAGACATCCCGGGTAAAGAACATACTCACTCAAAGCAGAACCCCGTCCTTTTCATTATTGTGTTCAGTTCGCCGACGGCCTCGCCGTCCTTCGTCAGCGCGTCCAGTCCGAGTTCCTCTCTTTTTTTGTTCGCGGCGTCGTTCACAGGGAACGCTCTGCCTTCCTTCGCCAACGTTTCGCTTACGGCGGTGAACCTCTTCGGCGGATCGCCGGATGCCGCGGACGCGTACCTGAGCATCCTTATCGCCCCGGTGACGTCGATCTTCTTCGGACAGTTCATCGTGCAGCGGTGGCACATAAGACATTTCCATACCTCCCATCCCACTTCGGATATCTTCATTGACGGATCGGAGTCGATCAGACCGAATACCACTTCGTCCGGATGTATGCCGCCGTTGCGTCTGCTCGGACAGACGATGTAACATTTACCGCATCTTACGCACGACGATAACGAGAACGATGAAACGATGTCGCCCGCTGTCTCAAGCATGTCCATGATAATCAGATACGGTTTATCAATTTTCGCATGAGAACAAAAGTGCACGGATATGCGGCCCAAGTTAACGATGTGATGATTAACGGCGTGACACCGTCATCCGTATATACCAAAAGAACTGTGGGCCGTATTCGGATGATATCATAGACGAGAACATCTCCTCCGATACCTCCGGCTCAAGGTCCGGGGACAAAAAGCGGAACAATTACCCGATGACCGTGCTGTCCGTCACAACGGTCGGCGCGCTCATGGCATCGATCCAGGGGTCCGCGTTACTGATCGTCCTGCCGGAGATGATGGGGGCGCTGCACATGGACTTCATGACCATGCTTTGGGTCCTTCTCGTATTCCTTATGGTCACCACCGTTATGGTACCCGTCCTCGGACGATTATCGGACATGTTCGGCCGTAAGCGTATATATGTGCTCGGATTCGCGGTGTTCTCGGTGGGTTCGCTGCTCTGCGGTCTCTCGGGTTCCGGGTTCAGCGGATGGGACCTGGTCGGGTTCAGAGTTATCCAGGCGCTCGGAGGTTCGATGCTGCTGGCGAACAGCATGGCGATGATAACCGACGCCTTCAGGAAGGACAGACTGGGATTCGCTCTCGGCGTCAACGGCGTCGCGGCGGCCGGCGGATTCGTCATCGGCCCGGTGGTCGGCGGGATATTGGCCCCTCTCGGCTGGGAATGGGTGTTCTTCTTCAATGTTCCGATAGGTCTGTTCGGTACCGTCTGGGCGGCGTACCGTCTGAGGGAGCCCCGGTGGGACGTTATCGAGAACAAGTTCGACTGGTTCGGGACGGCCGCCTTCTTCATCGGCCTGTTCGGGATCCTTACGGCGTTCACGTACATGTCGTTCGGCGACCCGAACATGATGAGCATCGTTTACATAATGGCGTTCATCGGTCTGATCGGTCTGACGGCATTCGTATTCATAGAGCTCCGCGTCGAATATCCGATGATGGACCTCCGTTTGTTCCGGGAAAGGAACTATGCCGTCGGAAATCTTACGAATCTGCTGAACGGGCTGTGCATCGGCGCCGGAACGTTCCTGCTGATATTCTATTTCCAGGGACCGTGCGGGAAGGACGCGTTCACCGCCGGCCTTCTGCTTGTTCCGAGCGGCCTTCCGATGATGATCGTCGGACCCTTTTCCGGAAGGCTGTCGGACAAATACGGTCCCAAACTTCTGACGGCGGGGGGACTCGCCCTCACCACGGCGGCGCTGGCGGGGCTGGCGTTCATCGACGGCGGCACACCGCTGTGGCAGGTCGCCTGCCTGCAGGTGGTCATGGGAGTGGGCGGCGGTATGTTCGCATCGCCTAACGCAAGTTCCGTTATGACCGCCGTTCCTCCGAAACGCAGGGGCATAGCATCCGGCGCGAGGATAATGCTCCGCAACACGGGAACGATGTTCAGCCTCGCGATAGCCTTCCCGCTCGTACTTGCCGGCCTGGCCCCCGACGACATGTATCACATATTCATGGGAGAGGGCGTTGACCTGGTCAGCAACGCCGCCCTGAAGATGCTGGTATCCGGGCTGGACGAAGCGTTCGCCCTGTTCGCCGTGATATCCGCGGTCTCGGTCATCGTGGCGCTCATGAGACCGGGCAGGAGACATAGGGAAAAGGCCGTGGGGACCGACGGCAGCGAAGCGTCAAAAGAGAATGAACAGTCACAAGGAGCGATAACATGACAATGAGGATAGAGGATTACGAATGTCAGTTCTGCGGCAAGACGGCGACGAACTTCATCTTCGCCGCTTTCGTATGCGATTCCGAGGAATGCATTGAGAAAGCCAGGGAAGAGAGGGGCGGGCCCGGAGGCCATATGAAGAGGAAGGCGCAGGGCCTTCCGATCCTTCCCGATAATATCGATGAAGATCAGTGACGGAATACTCTGCAGCCTGTGAACACCATCGCCATATTGTGTTCGTTGGCCGCATCGATCACTTCTTGGTCCCTTATCGAACCGCCCGGCTGTATTATCGCGGTGACACCGGCCTTCGCCGCTTCGTCGACGCCGTCGCGGAACGGGAAGAACGCGTCCGACGCCATCACGCTCCCTTTTGTTCCGTCCTTTCCTTTGACGCGGGCTATCATCGCCGAATCGACGCGGCTCATCTGTCCCGCGCCGATCCCGACCGCTCTTTCTTCTTTTACGTAGACGACCGCATTTGACGTTACGTGCTTGGCTAACTTCCATGCAAATCCCAACGCCTTTAACTCTTCCGGCGTGGGTGAACGATGCGTTACCACCTTCAGCTTCTCCGGATCGATCGGGACGTCCTCGTCCGTCTGTATCAGGAGGCCTCCCTGGACCTTCTTCATCTTATGCTCGCGGAACCTTTGAGAGGGCGCGATCGGGGAGTTCGTCCTCAGTAACCGTATGTTCTTCTTCTTTGTCAGTATCTCCAACGCTCCCGCTTCGAAATCCGGGGCGATCACCGCTTCCACAAAATATTTCGATATCTCCTCCGCGGTGCGGACATCGCATTCTCTGTTCAGACATATCACACATCCGAACGCGGATAACGGGTCCACCGCGTATGACGTCACGAATGCCTCATATATCGTATCCGCGGACGCGAGACCGCACGGATTCGTGTGTTTCATCACGACGGCGGTTGGCCTTTCGAAATCCGCCGCGATATCTAACGACTTATCCAGATCGAGTATGTTGTTGTATGAGAGTTCCTTGCCGTGAAGCTGTTCCGACCTTGCGACCGTCGTTCCGGGGGTGAAGGGATCGGCATAGAACGCCGCCTTCTGATTGGGATTCTCGCCGTATCTTAGGTCCATCACTTTTTCCGAAGGCACGGGGACCGATCTCGGGAATCCT
>WRKA01000145.1 GCA_009778265.1 Methanomassiliicoccaceae archaeon
GAGGTCTCGATATCGACGATATCGCGTACGTGATCAATTACGACATTCCGGAGGATGTGGATACGTACATACACCGTATCGGAAGGACCGGAAGAGCGGGGAAAGAGGGAACGGCGGTCTCGTTCGTGACGTCGGAGGAAGAGTATCTCATAAAAGAGTTCTATGCGTACACCGGCATGGAGATCGCTCTCAGGGACGTACCGGACGCGGAAGGAAAGGACACCGTTCGTAAGGTGATAGATTACGATCAGATATCCGATGTCTTCGGAATGGTAAGATTCGAGATAAACTTAGGAAAGAACGACGGTCTCGGAAAAGTCGGTCTCGCGGATTTCGTGATACGCGAAGTGCGGATACGCGACGCCTCGATAGGTAAAATAGAACTGGGTCCCGATTCGTCGATAATGGAAGTTCATAAGGAATTCGCCAACAGGATGACGATGGACCTTCCGCGCGGAAGGTACAAGGGGAAGAAGATCAGCGTCCGTGTGATCCAGCAAAGATCGTAAGGACCGAAGTTGAATTAACTCCGGTAAAAATAAAAACCATTATCTGGGTATGTCATGAATGCACATTTCCTTTCACACCCCGGGATCACAGTTCACGCCTTAAACATACACTGACAGAAGCTGTAAGAACGTACATGTATCTGTGCGTCTATCGGTGTTCCGTTATGGATACGATCAACGTTACACAAGCACGCAGCGACCTGTTCAAAGTGATGGATTCGGTCCTCGAAGGCAGGAAGGTCACGATCACATCAAAAAAAGGTAATGCGGTCCTCTTGAGCGAAGAAGAATGGAACGGGATCGTAGAAACGTTATACGTACTGTCCGATCCGGATACCCTTCCCGCTGTCATGGAGGCACGTGCGGCCCCCGCGTCCGAACTGGAGAGGATAGATCGGAGAAATGTTCTCCGACCATGAAGGCAGATCACAGCGGGATGCCAACGAATTTTTTAGGCAATATCACGGCTCAATGGCAACAAGTATGCCGCCGACCTGTATCGTCTCCACCTGCTTACCGTTAAGCATCAGACGTTTCTCGAGTTCAAGGAACTCTTCGGTCAGGAGGATCTCCTCGTTGTCAACGGAAAGCTTCACGCCGCCCGCCTCCAGGTCCGCGGCCACCTTCGCAGGGTCCATTCTTTGTATCTCGGCGACGATCTGCTTCGCCGCTCCTTTGAACACGGGCCCGAGTTTCGAATGCTTCGGTCTGACTGAAGCGACCTCTTCCGTTATATCGGCCTTCTCGGCGATCTCCAGTCTCTTCGCCTTTATCGTTCCTATGATATCATCACGGGCGCCGTTCAGCATCATCGCATCCCCTATCAGCTCCACTAAGTTCAATTCCGCGTTCAGCGGCATCTTCCTGTCGGATTTCCATCCGCGTATCGCCGCGATGACCTCTTTCAGAACATCGCCGGCGGCTTCCGCATCCTTATCCTCGAGTACGGGTCCCGGCCATTCCGAAAGATGGATGCTCTTCGCATCCTCGTACTTTCTGAAATGTTCCTGATAGACGTCCTCGGCGATATGGGGCATGAACGGTGCGATCATCTTCACGCATCCCAAAAGAACTTCGTACAGTGTGTATCTAACGGCATCATCCTTTCTCGTCTTCACCATCTCGATATAGTGATCGGCGAGTTCATGCCATATGAAGTTCTCCGCGTCGCGCATCGCTTTGTCGAACTGATACGATTCGAAGTATCCCGTTACCGTTCTGACCACGTCGGAATACCTGCTCAGGATCCACCTGTCCGGTATCCTCAGTTCGGAAGGGGCCGAAGGCCTGCCGCCGAACCGCGGACCGACGAACTGGCCCATGTTGAATATCTTGTTGCAGAGTTTCCTTCCTCTTATCACGTCCTTCTCTCTGAACGCGTGATCTATGCCCATCGAACAGGTGGACGCGTAATATCTCAGCGCATCGGCGCCGTATTCTTCCAGTATCGGTATCGGATCTATGACGTTACCGATGGACGAGTGCATCGGCGTACCGTCCGGCGCCATGATGAAACCGTGCACCATTATATCCTTCCAGGGGACGGACGAAGCGATCTGTTCGCTTCTCAGCATAGTATAGAAGGCCCATGTGCGTATTATATCGTGGGACTGAGGTCTCATCGACATCGGGAACATCTTTTTATGAAGTTCGGGGTCGCGTTCCCAGAATGTGTTATACAACGGAGAACCGGACGAGTCCATCCACGTGTCGAAGACGTCTGTACACCCTATCAGTTCGCCTCCGCATCCGCATCTCGGTACCGGAGGGGCATCCTCGGTCGGGTCCACGTAACATTGTCCCTCGTCGGCGACGACCGCTTTGCCGCAGTCCTCGCACTCCCATACGGGGACCGGAGTTGCAAATATCCGCTGTCTGCTCAGGACCCAATCCCATTCCAGAGAATTCACCCAATCCTGCAGACGTATCTTCATGAACTCCGGATACCAGTTGATCTCATCCGCCCTTTTCAGTACCTCTTTCTTAAAGTCCAATGTTCTAAGGAACCACTGCGGGACCTGCAGGAATTCCACCGGGGTGTGGCATCTCCAGCATATCGAAACGTTCTGAGGGTTGTCCGTCTGTTTTACAAGAAGGCCGGCCGCCTTAAGGTCCTCGATCGCCGCGGCACGTGCGTCCTTCACCTTCATTCCCTTATATTTTCCGGCGAGTTCCGTCATATTCCCAAATTCGTCGATACCTTTCTCCATCTCAAGCTTATATTTCATCACCCACTCGAGATCGTCCTTATCCCCGATCGTACAGATCATAACGTTACCGGTGCCGAACTTCGGGTCCACTTTCGGGTCCGCTATCACTTTCACCTTCCGATCATAAAGCGGCGTGATCAATTCTTTTCCGATCAGGTGCCGTTTCTCTTTGTCGTCCGGATGTACCGCAACCACTTTACAGGTGCACAGAAGTTCCGGTCTCGTCGTCGCAACGAGTATATGATCCTCAGTACCGTCAATAATGAATTTTATGTAATTCAGTTTGGTCACGTTCTCATTGTATTCAACTTCCGCATCCGCCAGCGCGGTCATGCATCTAGGACACCAGTTCACCGGGAAATTGCCTTTGTACACCAGGCCCTTTTTGAAAAGTTTGATGAACGACAGCTGCGTGATACGCCTGTAATACGGGGCATCCGTCTGATAATAGATGCTCGGGTCCATACTTTCGCCGAGTATCTCGAAGTGATATTTCATCTCGTCAATGAAGCTGTTGGCAAATTCAGAGCACAGTTTTCTGTATTCCTTTCTCGGAAGATCGAGTTTCGTTATATTATGCTTCTTCTCCACCTTGACCTCCACCGGTGTACCGTTCACGTCGAAACATAACGGGAAGAATACGTTGTAACCTCTCATTCTGCGGTAACGGGCCACAAAATCTATCATCGAGTAACCGGTCGCATGTCCGAGATGCAGAGACCCCGACGTATATCTGGGAGGGTTGTCGATGCTGAATACGGGTGCATCGGATCCCTTATCAAAGCGGTATATGGACTCGTCCTTCCACATCTTCTGCCATCGTTTCTCGATCGACGAGGACTCGTATTGCGACATTGTACTCTCGTGAATATAAAAAAGTATTAAAAAGGTTGTGAGAAGGGATTCACCTGATCTTCTTCTTGAAGTCCACCTTTTCCCTTTTGGCATCCATTACCATCGTCACGATCTTCTTCAGAAGGTCCTCCGTCGTCTTAGGAAGGTCCCATCCTATCTCTTTGGCCGAGATCATATCGTCATCCATGATAAGACGTGCGTTCATACTGTACTTGTGCCTGGCGCCGGCGGCGTTGTATTTCGTCACGTGGATGGTAAGCGACTGCGGTCTGTTCACCTTCGCCACCTTCCCCATCTCGTAGCTTATCAGTTCGTCCATCACATCCGAATAATATTTATCGTCCTCGTCGAGCCCGCTTATCTGGACGAACATCACCTCTCTTTCCTTACAGGCGGCCATCATCTCGATGATATCGTACTGCGTCAGTATCCCGACAAGTTTCCCGTTCTCCGTGACGGGAAGCGTTGAAATGTATGAATTCATCATCATCTCCGCCGCGGCGCCGATGGTGGAGTCCCACGGTATCGTTTCCGGAGCGGTGGCGCAGAACGATTCCACGAGTATCGCCGACGGCGCATGCTTACCGGAAAGGTCGCCTACCGTCTGCCTTCCCTTGCGCCGCCAGTTGTTGTCGATTATCTCTTTCATTCCGACGATACCCACAACGGTACCGCTCGCGTCCACCACCGGGACCGTTCTGATGTCCAGACCCCTCATCACTTCCAGCGCATCCTCGAGCAGATCGTTCTCTTTCACGGTCTCGACGGAAGAGGACATTATCTCCCATACCTTGATCTCGCGGAACGCCTTGATGGATGCCGCCACCTCGATCAGCGCCGATCTGGAGACAACCCCTTTTATACGTCTGTTCCTGTCGACCACCGGTATCTGTCTCGCGTTGTTCATGATCATAAGTTCCGCGACCTCGGTTATCTTCGCTTCCTTCGTGACACACGGCGCTCCGGTCATGACCGTTCTTATCTTACTGTCCAGCAGCACGCTTTTTTTCTTCAGGAGCGTCCCGTAACCCACGGATCCGATGTATTCGTTCCCGCTTACCACGGGAATATCCTGAGATCCGGTCTCTTTCATGATATGCAGAGCGTCCACCACACGGTCCTCCGGCCCGACGGTCCTAAAATCATCGTTCATAATCTTGGCGATCCCTTTGCCGTCGATCTGCGATCGCAGCATAGAGAGCTTCTTCAGGTCCTGCAGATCCTTCACTCCCATTCTATCACCTTATTCCTATTGGTCAAAGGTGAATATAAGATTATTGAATATCGGCGTTGACGATACGGCGGACGTCTCCGAAAGAAATATAAAGATGAATGAACGCGTTCTTTCTCTTTTGTTCATTCCGAGAGCATTGCGTTAATTACCTTTACAATATCTTTCGAATCGACGCGTCTCTGTTCCCTGGTGTCGCGGTCCCTTATCGTTACCGTTCCTTTGTCCTTTCCTTCTTCCACCGATCCGTAATCGACGGTGATGCACCACGGTGTCCCTATCTCGTCCATCCTCGCGTAACGTCTCCCTATGGCGCCGGACGTGTCGTAATATGACGGTATGCCGCCGCTCTGCAGTTCTTTGTATATCGACGCAGCCAGCACATCCAATCCGTCCTTGTCCATCAGCGGGAACACGCCGACCTTTATCGGGGCCACGGCGGGTCTGAGACGAAGGGTAACGTAATCCTCTTTCTCGTCGTACGTATATGCGTGCTCGAGTATCGAATAGAATATCCTGTCGAGACCGTGCGACGGTTCTATGACATGAGGTATGACGCGTTCTCCGGAGACCTTCTCTTTTATGCGTACAACTTCAAAGAACTCCTCTCCGAGTTCCGCCGTCTCGCCGCCGGCGGTCACCGTTATCGTTCCGTTCCTGATGTCCTTGGGTGCTTTCGCCTCTATGGCGGCGGCGATCTCCTTCGCTTTCCCTTTGAACTTCGGTCCCAGTGCTTTATGCTTGGCCTTGACGACGTCCATCTCAATTTCCTTGGGTTCGTCGAACCTTCTGAAATGCGTCATATCGACGCCGGAGAACTCGGCATGTCTGGAGAGGTCCCAGCACCCCCTGTCGGCTATCCCGGTTATCTCGGTCCAGCCGTACGACAGCAGCGCCTCCGCATCCCAGCAGTCCGCCGCGTAGTGGGCCATCTCGTCGTCCAGGTGCTGCCTGAATCTTAACTTTTTCAGGTCCAGTCCAAGCGCGGTCAGCAGCTGCTGCGTCGTATAGACGAAGTATGCGAGCACCTTGTTCGCTATTATTCCCTTTCCGACGGCATCGCCCACCGTTACCGTGATCTCATTACCGTCGTTCGGTATGAGGGTCATGATCTCATTCTCCACGTCCGGGAAACGCTCCCATCCTTTATCATCCGGATCGACGAAGAGTTCAACTTCCATCATATTGAACTCCCTCATCCTTATCATTCCCTGGCGCGGAGCTATCTCGTTACGGTAACCTCTCCCGGTCTGTATGACGCCTAAGGGAAGTTTCTCTCTGTTGTAACGGTACAGGTTAAGAAAATTCACGAATATCCCCTGCGCCGTCTCCGGTCTCAGGAAGCCGGCGCGGGACGAGCCGGGTCCGATGGTCGTTTTGAACATCAGGTTGAATTCTTCCACCTTTCCCAGTTTTCCGCCGCATTCCGGACATCTCACATCATTCTTTTCAAAAAGTCTTTCAAGTTCGTCCGCCGAAAGTATGTCGGGATTGCTGTGTAATCCTTTCGCCAGATGGTCCGCTCTGAACGGTTCTTTACATTCTTCGCAGTATGTTATAAGATCGGAGAACTCGTCGACGTGGCCGGATGCTTTGAAAACGGGCACCGGATTCACCGTTTCCGAATCTATCTCGACGAAACCTTCCCTGTTCTTGTATATCGATCTCCACATCTCGACGATGTTGTTCTTCAGCACGCACCCGAGAGGTCCGTAATCGAACATTCCGGCCACTCCTCCGTATATCTCGTACGACGGCCAGATGAAACCTCTTCTTTTGCAGAGCGAGAGCAGGTCCGACTGTTCCGGCGGCATGATATCAGTACCTGCATAACGTCGAGATGACATCGACGTCGTATATCATTCCGACAAGGTAGTCCTTGGAATCCCTTACCGGGATCTGACCGAAATCCTTCGTCTTCATCTGTTTCGCCACCTCGGAGACGCTGGTCTTCTTGAACACCGTCGTCGGATTCCTTACCATGTAATCCCTGACCACAAAATCCTCGGGTATCGAACGCTCCGTGACCGTATAGAAAAGAGGGAGGACGTTACGGTATCCCGCAAGCGATTCGAACGCGTCTGTTATCCCCAGTTCGTTCAGTGTCTTGGGGTCCTTCACCTGATCGACGAACAGGTCGCGGTCGGTTATTATCCCGGTCAGATCGCCGGATGCGTTCAGCACAGGCATGGCGGGAACGTCGCTTATGCGCATCGCATGCACCACGTATGACAACGGCGATTCTTCGTACGTGGTGACGCAGGTCGTATTTATCACTCTTTCCGCCGTTACGTTAAGTTTCTTCTTCGCGACGACGTCCAGCATGTCCGTCGGCGTTATTATTCCCACAAGCCTTCCCTCGTCGACCACCGGGAGCCTGTGTATACGGTACTTGGCGAACACCTCCGCCGCTTCCTCTATCGTAGCGGCGGACGAGATGGTCCGTATATCCTTTTTCATGATGAGCGAAAGCTGATCCTCGTCGAATTTTCTGAATACGTCCCTCCGCGAGACTATTCCCACCAGCGCTCCGTCCGTCGATCTGACGACGGGCAGACCGGTCAGTTTGTTCTTCACCATCATGTTTATCGCATCGTTACGGCTTCCCGGAACTTCCACCACGATCGGCATGTTCATTATATCCGACACATACTTCATTGTCCATCTCCTTTGCTTCTTACGACCATGACCGGACATTTTGCCAGTTTTATCACCTTTTCGGCAACGCTTCCGATCAGTATCTTCGCCATTCTCGTCCTTCCGAGCGTACCCATCACGATGAGGTCGTGATCGGCCGATTCGTCGGTTATCACTTTCACCGGATTACCGGGGACCACCTTCGGCTCCACGGATACGTTCATCGGCGCGGCGAGTTCGGCCACGCGCTCGACGGCGGACCTCCCCTCTCTTTCCAGGATCCCGTACAGATTGGCCATCTCCAGATCGACCGGGGTGCCC
>WRKA01000146.1 GCA_009778265.1 Methanomassiliicoccaceae archaeon
ATGCTCTCCAAGTATGATGAGCTTGCCCGGCGCCGATGCGACGACCGTTCCGTTCATCGGTTCAGTCCGTACCTGCTCAATTCTTCCGCCACCGCATCGTTAGGGCTTCTGCCGCCCAGCTGCTGCTTGCCGACGGTCCACCATCTCTCTTCTTTTTCCGCGACGGCCGCTTCGAACTCATCGTCGCTCCCGTATTCTTCTCTTTTTATATTGGATACAACTTCGTAATTCGCTTCCAGGAGATCGACGCCGTATTTCTTGTTGACGGCGGCCATCGCCATCATATGGTCGATATGATACGAAAGTTCGACCGCCAGTTCATCCGGGAGCGATTCCATCGTCAGGTCCAGGACGGAGTTCGCGATCATCATGAAAAGGAGTTCCTTTTTCGCTTCCTCCGGCATATCCTCCTCGCCGTTGAGTTCCTCGATCATCGAATTGTACCACAGGTCCCTAAGCAGATGCGTCCTCTTCGGGTTCTTCCCGAACAGCTGCATCTCTATCGGTATCTCTTCGTCGTCACTGAAGACGTCGTTTATCGTTCCCTCGTCCTCTTCTTTCTTTTTCTTTGTCATATGATCATCTTCCGATATTGTTCGCCACCTTTTCGAGAATGTCCATTCCCTTTATTATTTTCTCTTCATCCGCGGCGTACGAGAATCTGAGATGCCCCTCTCCGTATTCCCCGAACGCCGATCCCGGGACGCATATCAGTTTTTCTTTCACCAGACGCATCGCAAATTCGTCGGATGTCATATCGAACGAGAACTTCGGGAAGGCGTAGAAGGCGCCTTTCGGCGCGCTCATCTTCATCCCGTCGATATTGTTTATACGCGATGTTATGAGGTCCCTTCTCTTTCTGTAGATCTCCCGCACACCTTTCAGATATCCGTCCACCGAAGGGAGCGCGTTCATGATACCGTACTGCGCCGGCATGTTCGGACACGCGTACATGTGGTACGCCATTTTTGTCAGGTCGCCGATCACGTCGCCTTTGGCTATGACGAAACCCATCCTCCATCCGGGGACGGCCATCATCTTCGAGAAACCGTTCACGACAATGGAATTATCGAGTTCCGTGATGAATGAGCGGTGCTTCCCTTCGTAAACGAACGGTTCGTACACTTCGTCGGACACAACAACGATCCCGTTATCGGAAGCGATGTCGCGTATCGCCCCGAACGACGTTCCGCTGAGCGTTCCGCCGGTCGGATTCGACGGGTAGTTGAGAAATATCGCTTTCGTCCTTTTTGTGATCTTTTTCTGGATATCGTCGATATCCGGCTGAAAATCATCCTCGGTCAGTCTGTATTCCGTGAATTTACCGCCTGAGATCATCGTATGCGGACCGTATACGACGAATCCCGGACCAGGGACCAGCGTCTCGTCGCCGGGGTCGAGGATCGACTGCGCGATCGTCATCAGCGCTGTGGTCCCGCTCGGTGTTATCATAATGTTCGCGGCGTTCACGCCGTACGACGAGTAACGGGATGCGACCGCTTCCCTCAGCTGAGGGACGCCGGCCGTCGGACCGTATCTGTTCATCCCTTTCACGGCGGCGTCGTTCATCCCCTTCAGCGCCTCGTCCGGCGGAAGGACGTCGGGTTCCCCCAAACTCAGGTTGATAGAATCGGAAGCGGCAAGATCGAACATTTTCCTTATACCGGAGACGGGCGCTCTCCGGAGCCTTTCGGACATTTGCATGACCTGCGCATCCGTCTACCTCCATATTAGGTTTTACTTCTCCGCATATACCGATACAACGAAGAAAGGCGCGCCGTACGTACGGAAAAAAACATTCCGTACATCATTCGGATCAAAGAGATATGCCGGATGATGATCATTTAACAACGAGGCTGGACGAGGATCGGTCCGAAGAAGAATACCGGACCCCGATACCGGCGGGAAAAATGCCGTATCATCCTTTCGGGCGCGCCAATATTAAAATTAATAAGGCTTATAAAGAATCACATGATGCCGTTTAACGACCATTAATGAGGTCAGGCAGTAAAAAAATGTCTGGCCGCTGTCAAGAGGTGAATGAAATGGGTTTGAAAGAACTGTTCGAGGCCAATAGGAAGAAATATGCGGCGTTAAGCATGATCGCCAAAAGAGGGTCGTCGGGAGCAGAGTACGGCAACACGCAGCTCGGTATTGCGATGAACAAGGCCGTGTCCACGATCAACGCGAAAGAAAAGGCGGGCAAGATGTCCGAGGTCAACGCGAAAGCATTCAGAGGAAGGGTGGACGGCCTGAAAGCTCTGATCGGCGTCGATGAGGATTCGGGTCTTCTGCAGGTAGCGCAGATGATCGGTGCGATAAACAGATCGCTCTGAACGCGGACGTAAATAATTTCGGGAGAAGGTCCCGTTACATTTTGGTTGAATGGATATGCGCAAAGCGATGAACATGGATCTGATCTACGGTTTTTTCGAGGCCGCCAACATGCACAGATGGAACGACCATCTGCGCCCGATGGACCTTACGGAACTGGATAAGCAGGCGCACAAGACGGTCATCGCCTGGGTGCTGGCGAAGTTCGAGGAATCGGAAAAGGATGTCAGGATCGATTGGAAAGAACTGATCGAACATTCTATGTTCTCGTTCATCAGAAGGCTTATCGTCACCGATCTCAAACCTCAGCTGTTCCACCGCGTCGTAAAAGAAAAGGGAAAGGAGGTGAACGATTTCGTTCTCCGTGAATTCGACAAGCGCGTACCCGAGATGGAAAAAGGGTTCAGGGAACGTTTCGAAAGATATCTTAACAATGCCGTCCTTTCAAAAGAGGACAGGATAATCAAAGCGGCCCATTATCTGGCGACGTCGTGGGAATTCAAACTTGTTTATAACGCCAACCCGACAATGTACGGCATCGACAGGACCAAAGGGGAGATCGAACGTCAGATAAGGGAGTATGCGGACATATCGGGCGTGATAAGATTGTTCTTCGGTAAGGATACGTTCGATTTCATCGACCTGTGCGGTCAGCTGAGATTCCAGCAAAGATGGGCGCGGGTTCCCAGGATACCGCAGACCACGGTACTGGGGCACATGCTGATGGTGGCGAACATGATGTATCTTCACGACCTCGACACCGCCGCCGGGCCCGAAAGGATATATAACGATTATTTCACCGCGCTGTTCCACGATCTTCCGGAAGTTCTGACGAAGGACGTGATCTCGCCGATAAAGACGAGCATAGACGGTCTTGAGAAGCTGCTTTCCGGATATGAGAAGGAGATGGTCTCCACCACGCTGCTGCCGCTGCTGCCGGAAGAATGGCATTCCGATTTTCTGAAACTGATAGACGATCCGTTCGGTGATTCCGCCGGTGCCGACGGGAAGGCGATAAAAGTATGCGATCTTCTCGCCGCTTACATGGAGGCTCACGTGTCGGAATGTTACGGCGTCTCATCTAAAGCGTTATCAAGCGGCAAAGAGGAACTGAAAAGGAAACTAATGTCGTTCAAGTCGGGGATCGATGTGAAGGAATTAATTAAAAGACTTGACGAGATGGACATCTGAGACGTCTCATCCCATTGTCCTCTGCCCTTTCATGTACGGCCTGAGCACCTCCGGCACGGTCACCGTGCCGTCCTCGTTCTGATAATTCTCGAGTATGGCGACCATCGTTCTCGGTAACGCGATGCCTGACCCGTTCAGAGTATGGACGAACTCGCTCTTCAGATGAGGTTCCGGACGGAATTTTATTCTGGCCCTGCGCGCCTGGAAATCCGTGAAACACGAACACGACGAAGCTTCCAGCCATCCGTTCCTTCCCGGTGCGTAGAGTTCGAGATCGTAACATTTGGCGGCCGAAAAGCTCATATCCCCGGTACAGAGCAGAAGGACGCGGTACGGAAGCTCAAGACCGCGTATAACATCCTCGGCATCGTTCCTCAGTCCCTCCAGGACATCGAAGGAACCTTCGGGGCGGACGAACTTCACCATCTCCACCTTATTGAACTCGTGCACTCTGACGATACCTCTCGTATCCGAATGCTTTCCGGCCTCGCGGCGGAATGACGGTAAGTACGCGGTATAGGATATCGGTAATTCGCTCTTATCGAATATCTCGTCCTGATGCAGATTCGTTACCGGGACCTCCGCCGTCGGATTCAGCCACATATCGTCTCTTTCCAGCCAGTACATATCGTCCTTCAGATTCGGATACTGCCCGGTACCGATGACCGCGTTCCTGTTGACCACCGCGGGAGTGAACACTTCTCTGTAACCTTGGTCGTGATGCATGTCCAGCATGTAGTTTATGAGTGCGCGTTCCAGTCGTGCGCCGTCCCCCTTCAGAACGTAGAAGCCGCTTCCAGCGACCTTGACACCGCGTTCAAAATCAATGATGTCCAGCGCTTCCGCGATCTCGAAATGTTCTTTCGGCCTGAAATCGAATTTTCTTTTCTCGCCGTATTCTCCTACGATAACGTTATCATCGGCATCTTTTCCGACCGGGACCGAGTGATGCGGGATGTTGGGGATATTAAGGACGCATTCGTCCCGTACGGCATCAAGTTCTACCAATCTGGCGTCTATCGTCTTTATCGATTCGGACACGAGGCGCATATCGTCTATCTTCCTCTCTTTCTCGCCGCCTTTGAGCTTCGGGATCTGCTGCGACACCTCGTTCCTCTGTTTCCTGAGCATGTTCCCTTTCTCGGTGAGGTCTCTCCACTCGCCGTCGGCGGCGAGGAACGATCTTAAAGGTTCATCGGAATAATTTCTGTTCCTGAGCATCTCCGCGATCTTTTCCGGATCGTTCCTGATAATGTTAACGTCAAGCATCCCGTCACCTCAGAACTTCTTCTGCGAAAGAGAGGTCCATGTCCTCTTATCCGTCAATATCAGAACGTTCCCGCGTACGTCGACGATCACCGAATCGGAAGCGTCCGCAAGGGCGGCGGCGATGTCCGAGGTATCGGACTCCGAGCCCGGAAGAACTTTGATCTTCACGATCCTGTGCGCCTTTATCTGTAACTTCAGTTCTTCGAAGACACTCTCTTTCAGCCCGTCCTTCCCTACATGAAGCGTAGCGCTTATGTCCTTGGAACGTCTCATTATCTCTTTCTTTGCTTCCTTTTCGGTCATCCTTTCTGCTCCCTTATGTAAGGAATCCTTTTCATACCGCCGCATTCCGTACACGTCACGACCACACGGTGCGCTCTAAGACGAACTCTCGACGTCACGGGGGTCATCGGCGCCATGCACGTTCTGCAGTACATGTACTCTTTGGGTATCTTGGTCTTTGTTCTCATACTTATGCGTCTCGCCAGGTCCACATACCTGCGTGCAAGTTCCATATCCCCGTCCGCAGCTTTCTTCCGCGACATGATCATAAGTTTTCCGATACGCGCCGCCGCTATCTCTTCCACCTCGCCGCGCCGTATCCTGCTCTTTGACATCGGTATCGGCGACATCCAAGCAGAATATAAATCATTCTCCGTTCCGGACCGTCCGGTCGATCTCGTCATATGTGCGGGTCCATTCATTTTTTCGTGCGTATTCGCTTCGGGTATGGGTCTCAGATACCGTTCAGGATCCGCAGCCATCCGTTGCCATAGAATTTCCGCGGACGCCGAATGCGAAAGAAAGAGGAGATAAGAAAAAAGGGGATCGGGCCGCCCGGCCCGTTCGTTCATCACGGAGGACATCAGGGCTTCTTCAGCAGGAAGAAGTATGCCGCGAAACCTATGACCGCCACCGCCGCTACCGCGGCGACCGCGATCACGGTCATGCTCACTCCTCCGTTACTGTCGCCACCGCCGTTACTATCGTCGCCGCCCGGATAGGCCGGAACGAGGATCTTCAGCAGGTTGCTTTCATTACCGTCGCCGTCGGCGGCCTCGATATAGATGATGTGTGCCCCTGCCGTCAGGCCGGTGAGGGTGAGGGTATTCTCTCCGGCGATCATGGTATCTGTGAGTTCCGTATTGCCGATAAGGTCGCCGCTGTCGACCTTCTCGCCGTCGATCCGGTAATAATACGTTCCCGCACTGCTGCTGGTGAACGTTACCGTAACTTCCGTATCGGTACGGTCGACGGTCCCGATCGTGATCCGCAGTGTCCGTTGCGGGTAGAAGATGAGATCGTATCCGTCCCATGCGATGGTCTGCTCGGTAACGGCATCCTCGTCCTCCATGAAGTTATTACTGACGTCTATTCTGTAATAGAACGCATCGGCGTTCAGCACAAGTTCCGTAAGGAGGTTGTTGCCGCACTCCAGATATTCCATATATTCAAGGCCGCTGACATCCAGTTCCGTAAGGAGGTTGTCGTAGCAGTACAACTCTCTCAGACCCGTACAGCCGCTCACGTTAAGTTGCGTAAGGAGGTTGCCACTGCAGTCCAGATCTTCCAGACCCGTACAGCCGCTCAGGTCCAGTTCCGTAAGGAGGTTGTCGTAGCAGTACAGTCCACGCAGACCCGTACAGCCGCTCACGTTGAGTTGCGTAAGGAGGTTGCCGTTACAGTAGAACCAGCTAAGCGAAGTGCAGCCCGATACGTTGATGGAACTTAGACACAGATCGCCCTCACCACTGTTGTCAAAGTCCAGATAGTCAAGCGATGTGCAGCCCGAAAGATCGAGATCTCCTCTTAAGGTAAGGCCCTCGTAGTATACATCGAACGCATAAAGCCGCGCCTCGCCCGAGACCCAGACCCAGTCCGTATATTTCCAGTTCACAGGATTAGCGTTCAGGTCCCATCCGAGTTCCGACAGATTGTTTCCCTGTAGTGCGAAAGCTTTCAGCTTATCCGCATCATGCTTGTTGTACGGAGAATCCTTCTGCGGGTAGAAAATGAGGTCGTAGTTGTCCCATTCAACGGTCTGCCCGGTGACGGCACTCTCATCCTTCATTAAGTTATATCTGACGTCTATGCTATCATAGGATGCACCGGCATCCAGCACAAGTCCCGTAAGGGAGTTGTCGTAGCAGTACAGATATTTCAGATCCGTACAGCCGCTCACATTCAGCGAGGTCAGAGAGTTGCCGCTGCAGTAGAGCCATATAAGCGATGTGCAGCCCGATACGCTGAGGGATGTCAGACCCGGGACGCCGTGACCGCTACCGTCAACATCAAGATACTCAAGCGATGTGCAGCCCGAAAGATCGAGATCTCCTGTCAGAGTTATGTTCGCACCGCATACGTCGAAATAATTAAGCCGCGCCTCGCCGGAGACCCAGATCCAATCCGTATAATTCCATTCAAAGGGGATGCCGTCCAGGTCCCATCCGAGTTCAGAAAGGTTATTTCCCTGCGATGCGAAAGCTTTCAGTTTGTCGGCATCGTGCGCATTGTACGGAGAATTTTTCTGCGGATAGAAAATGAAGTCGCAGTTGTCCCATGTGACGGTCTGCCCGGTGACTGCATCCTCGTTCTCTATGAGGTTAAAACTTACGTTTATTTCGTAATAGGACGCGTGGGCGTTCAGCTCAAGTTCCGTAAGTGAGTTCCTGCTGCAGTCCAGGATGCTCATATTTGCGAGGCCGCTGATATCCAGTTCCGTAAGGAGGTTATTTTGGCAGTACAGATTTATAAGATCGGTACAGCCGCTGATATCCAGTTCCGTAAGGAGGTTGTCGTTGCAGTAGAACCATCTGAGCGATACGCATCCCGACACGTTGATGGAACTCAGACACAGATCACCGTCGCTTCTGTTGTCAAAGTCTATATATTCAAGCGATACACAGTCCGAAAGATCGAGATCGCCGGTCAGAGCAAGTCCCGCACCGCATACGCGGAATTCAGTAAGCCGCATCTTGCCCGAGACCTCGTCCCAATAAACATAGTCCCATTCTCCGGGATCGCCATCCAGGTCCCATCCGAGTTCCGACAGGTTATTTCCCTGCGATGCGAAAGCTTTCAGTTTGTCCACATCGTGCTTGTCGTATGT
>WRKA01000147.1 GCA_009778265.1 Methanomassiliicoccaceae archaeon
ACAGTACAGACAGGGACGCAGGCGGACTTTACTGCCGGGTTCGGAATGGGACCGGGTGTTACCCCGCCGCTGTGACCGTCATACCGAAAGTTGGGATACACGCCGACTATATAATATTTATCCCCGGTCCGTCTTTTATCTTTCACGATTCCCTGACGCAGGCGGGTAACTGATGACAAAGCTCCTGCGCACGGTAAACGTGCGCATTCGGGAAGGTCCTCATTATATCGTTCAGTTCTTTATTGTCTATTATGCAGTAAACGAGTATATGATTCTCTTTTTTATCCTTCGTCACCGATCTGATGAGGCCGATGTCGTCCGTTCCGTATATACGGATGATGTTCGCCTCCGGATCGTCGGAGATTATTCTGTTGGCCACCGCATCCAGCAGCGGCCCGGAACCCATTCTGCGCTCGCCGGTAAGCGTTCCCGCATTCGGGTCGCAGAGGAACGAATCAACCTTTCTCCTCATGTGGTCGGGGTCGCGCATAGAAAAGATAGAATGATACAATGATAAAACGGTTCGCATTGTAAGGCACGTCGATCCTGCGACCTTCGGTCGCAGAAATTCCGCCGCCGATCTCACCGATCGGCCGGGTTAAAATGCAGGTCTGCCGGAGCGCGGCCGTCAGCGTATGTCGGTCTCGTCGTGTTCCAATACCTCGTTCCAAAGTTCTATCGTCTTCTGAGCTTCCTCTTCGTCCATTATCTCAATGGCGAAGCCCGCGTGGACAACGACCCAATCCCCGACCTTCGTTTCCACCATTGTGATATTCGCCTGTTTCACAACGCCTCCGAAGTCAATATCGGCGGTATCGTCCTCTATAGAAACTATCTTTCCCGGGATGGCTAAGCACATGTCATTCACTTCCTTTTGTATATCATGAGGTCATTATCTTTATTATAGCTTCCGCCGGCTGACCGTTACATTCCCGCAAAGCGTTAACGGCATCCTCTTTGCTGCATCCGGTCTGCGACATCACAAGTTCGATATCCTCCGCGGGTATCACTTCTCCGCTTTCCTCGTCGACGGCGCCGAGCGGTCTCGATTCCGGTTCGCCGGTTATCTGATACGTTTTCGTTCCCTGAACTTCCATCAGCGAGACCTCGGGGTACTTGAACACAAGTTCCTCGTTCGGCATTCTTATTATCACTTCGGACACATCCTTCAGTTCGGTGTTGCGGATGCCCATCTTCTTCATCGCCTGTTTCATCTGGCGCGGATTCATTCTTCCCATTCCTGACATGATGATTCCTCATTGATGTTCTTATTAATAATTTTCATGTTCATTTTTGCGCGATCGAGTTCTTGACCGCCGTCAATATATCGTTCATAAGCGTCTCGGCAACGGTCACGTCGGGAACGCCGCCCTGTGCGAAATCTGCTTTTCCCCCGCCTCTCCCGTTGGTCTTCGACACAGCGTCCTTCAGGACCTTCGAACAATCGATGCCCTTCGTTCCGGATGACAGGAACACGGATATCGTTTCGCTTTTCGCAAAAAGGACCGCGACGCCTCCGCCGTTCTTTATCTTCTCGGCGGCGTCCGTCATTGTGTTCCTGTCATCAGTATCAAAGATGCCGGAGTACACCGGAATTCCGTTCATCGTTTCGGGCCGCAGGTCCGCTATCAGCCGGGACACGGCCGTTCTTAATTGCGATGCTTTCGTTCCCGCCTCGTGTCTTATGTTCTGCGCGGCCTTCACCGCATCCTCGGGTTTTGTTCCCAGCGTCTCGATCATCTGCAGACAGATGTTCGATAACTCCATCGATCTGGATATCGCATCGTCGCCGATGCGGAAGTGGATCGCGACACCGTCTTTTCCGGCCGATACCTTACGGTCCACAAGCAACGCAACGATCTCTTCCGTCTCTCTTACGTGGATACCGCTGCACGCCGCAACATCGACGTCGCCGATCTCAACGACGGTCATCACATCTCCCTCTATCCTTTCCAGTTTCGCACGTATCTCCCCTATGTCGGGATCGTCTTTGCTCACGGTGCTCTTCGTCACCGGTAAGTTGTCCCTGATCGCGGAATTAACGGACTCCTGCGCCTTTTTGATCGAATCCCACGGAACGTCCGTATCCACAATAACGTATTTGCTGTCCGGCGAGATGAATATCTTGACGATGTTCAGTTCCGGGACCTCGCGTTTCAGCGAACCGAACAGAAGATGTTCCGCTGTGTGCCCCTTCATCAGGTCGTAACGCCTTTCCCAGTCGACGCTGCACCATATCTTGTCCCCGGCCTTCAAGGAGTGTTTCGGTACGCTGTGTATGATGTCGCCGCCTTTCCGTCTCACTTCTTTGACATCGAGACCGCATATCTTTCCGAGATCGTGCACCTGTCCCCCTCCCCCGGGGTAGAACGCCGTCGCGTCCAGGGACACCCAATCCCCTTCGACGGATGTCACGGACGCCTCGAATTCGAAAACGTACGCGTCCTGTTCGAATATCTCTATGCACATGGTATCCTCGAATGCGGGTCTCAGTAAATAAATCAATGCGCGTTCTTATAATGAGCGTGTAATGACAGGTTTTTAATATTTCGTACGGGTACGGACGCACAACCTAAGAGGGATCTCAATGAGAAGGACTCACAACTGCGGAGAATTACGGTTGGCCGACATAGGAAAGAAGGTATGTATGAAAGGCTGGGTAAGATTCTCCAGAGACCACGGCGGCGTGGAATTCATAGACCTTGCGGACGCATACGGCATTACTCAGCTGGTCTTCGACCCGGAGGACATTACGAACAATGCGGACAAGGACGATATATCCAAGGCCCTGAGATCGTTCTCAAGAGAATCCGCCGTCTCCGTCGACGGGATCGTACGCAGAAGGTTACCGGACACGGAAGATCCTAAGAACAGAACGGGAAAGGTGGAAGTTCTGATAACAAAGGCGGAGGTCCTCAACAGATCGAAAGCTCCGCCGTTCGAGCTCGGCGATCAGAAGGAATCCGTTCTCCCCGGAGAGGAGACGAGACTTAAGTACAGATATCTCGACCTCCGCAGAACGGAGATGTCCGAGGCGCTGAGATTCAGGCACAGATTCATAAAAGCGGCGAGGGAATATCTTGATAAGACGGGGTTCATCGAGGTCGAGACCCCTATATTGACAAAAAGTACTCCCGAGGGGGCGAGGGATTTCATTGTTCCGTCCAGAGTACATCCCGGTACCTTTTACGCGCTGCCGCAGTCGCCGCAGCTTTTCAAACAGATGCTGATGGTCGGCGGTGTCGATAAGTATTACCAGGTGGCGAGATGTTTCCGCGACGAAGATTCCAGGGCCGACCGTCAGCCCGAGTTCACGCAGTTGGACATGGAGATGTCATTCGTCGACAGCAAAGATATCCAGGATATGATAGAAGGCCTTGTGGCATACGTATGGAAGGCGATATACAACAAGACACTTAAGACACCGTTCAAAAGAATTTCGTTCGACGACGCGATGAATAAATACGGTTCGGATAAACCGGACCTCAGATACGGCCTTCCCATGATCCATATCACCGACATTGTAAAGGATGCGCCGTACGATATATTTCAGAAGGTGTTGTCAAAGAACGGGATAATAGCCGGATTCAACGTGAAAGGGAAGATGGCCGGCGACAAGATAGGAAGGAACGAGGTCGACCGTTTGATACACTTCGTCAAGAGCACCGGTCTCGGCGGCATGACATGGATGCGCGCCGCGGACGGGACATTGGACAGCAACATCGTGAAATACTTCACTCCCGAGGTTTTGGCAAAACTGATGAAGAAGATGGACGTCGAGGACGGGGACCTTCTGTTACTGCTCGCCGGTCCTAAGAAAGCGGTCCTCGAGACCGGGGGACAGCTGAGGAAGAAACTCGCCGAGGACCTTGAACTCACTAAACCGGGAACATATCAGTTCGCATGGTTGGTCGATTGTCCGATGTTCGAGATCGATCCCGCATCAGGCAAGAAGGATCCGTTCCATCATCCTTTCGTGTTACCGACCGGTCCGCTTTCCGATAACGTCGGCGGGGCGTCGTTCGATCTGATCATGAACGGCGCGGAATTAGGTTCGGGGTCCCAGAGGATCCACGATCCGGAGATCCAGAGAAAGATCTTCGGGATGCTGGGTTACAGGGACGAGACGATAGAAAGGGATTTCGGGTTCTTCCTCGAAGCGCTGGGATACGGGGCGCCTCCGCACGGAGGCATCGCGTTAGGCATCGACAGACTGATATCGATACTTCTGGGAAAGGAGACGATACGCGATGTGATAGCGTTCCCGAAGAACAAGAAGGCGCAATCGCTGCTGGACGGTTCTCCCGGAAAGGTGGACGACGAAAGACTGGAAGAGCTGCAGATACTGTCGATAGCGATAGACGATATCGATATAGGCGACATCGAGTGATCAAACCCTTTTCCTCATCTCCTTTTCTACGGAGATCAGAAAAAATGTCCGGCCGGGTCCGATATCATCTCATACTTTTGGGATTGAAGTATCCGAGTATGCAATCCGGGTTCCGGACGCATATCTGAGTATGCGTCTTATCGCGCATACCTGCTCCGGGATATATCTCTCTGCCTTCAAGGAATGCCCCCATCACAGTATCGAAGGCCTTTCTGTTAGATTCATCGTATGACATGCATGCCGCTTCAATCATTATGAAATCCAGATTCCTCCTCATAGGAACGCCCTCTTCATAAGAAGCGTTCTTCTGTTTGGGAATTCCGAAATTCCTGCAATAATTGTTGTATGCGGCCCTCATCATCTCCTGACCCTCGCGGCAACGAAGGTCCAGAACTTTTCCGGGATCTATTATTGCGCCGACCACAGAGGGATCGGTGCTCCCTTTCTGCAAAGCGAACTCATAAGCGCGCATTGGGTCGCGTTCCCAGAAGTAGATCCCTGTACCCAGCCAGTCGTACGGTTTGTCGCTCGGTATAAAATCATCTGTTCCCAACAGCACTCTTTCCGCGAGTTCTCTGCTGCATCCGTGAAAGCCTAAAATAAGGCCGGTCTGTTCTGCGTACATTCAGTCTGTCTCCGTGAACAGATCTCTGAACGGTTCCGCTACATTGCCGTTCTCGTCGAACAAGCCGACCCTGGTCCAGAACTTTTTATTGGTCTCTTCGTCAGAATTCGAGAGATCTTCGAACGCTTGTTTCACACGTTCGACATCTTCTTCGTCCGGGACAGCGTGAATTATTCTCATAGGGCCCGCCTGAGACTCATTAGAAAAGGTATACATTTAACCTTTGGGGTTGCCGTCGGCATTCTTCCATTCCTTTCCGGGATTTTGTGCGTTCGTTCTCCCTCCGTTGCCCGAAGGGAAGATCTCAGAAATGATGTGTCCATCTTTTTTCACCGGACGCATCACTGTGTCTTTTCGTATATTAAAGATATACGCTATAGTTATACTTCAAGGCCGTTGCCGGGATCAAAGAAAGAGGATGTTCGTACGGGACCGAGGCGGACGATATGGGGTTCGTACCAACAAATGCATATCACATATCTAATATAAATGATATATTAACAGAGTTTGCAAAAATGCGGTAACGCACATGTGTCCGGCCGACGGAAAGAGTTCACATCCTGTCGAGTATCCTCTTCGTTGCTTCGACGATATCCGCGGACGGATACGCTCCGGCGGTCTCCTTCATCACAAAACCTATGATCCTGTTCGCCGCCTTTTCGCTCTTTTTGTAATCGTCCACCACGGATGGGTTGTCGGCGATCGCCCTTTTTATCAGGGCGTCCAGGTCCTCGCTGAGGGCGGCGGTCCTTTCGATGTTCTCGCCGGTTATCAGCGATCTGATCATGATGGAGCATTCGACGTCGTTTATCCTATCGTTCATGAATTGAACGACTATGTCCGCCAGAGGCTCTTTCTTCTCGTCCGCGGAACTCTCCAGCGCTTTCCAGTATGAGCTTATCGGTCCGGTCACGCACTTCAGTGCGGATGCGGCGTCCGCCTTCTTCGCCAGATATTCGTACAGTTCGGCGAGTTTTACGGAGGTGTTGACCATCTGCTCGGAAACTTTCCCGGAGATGCCGTATTCCTTCTCGAGGCGTGCCGCCATGTTCTTGGGACTTTCTTTGTGAACGACGCCCTCCGTCAATTTCCTGACGTCGATCCTTCCCAGATTGGATTCGCATACGTATGCGTAATCTCCGACCGTCTCTTTCTTCCTGGCCGATGTGGTAACTTTTCTTTCGGCGTCGAAGTGTCTTGTCTCCCGGGATATCTTTCCGCCCGCTTTGATCACTTTCGTCTGTCTGACTGCCTCGAACGTCAATGCGGCCTCAACATTCTTCAGACCGTTGACATTCTTCACCTCGCATCTTTCCGATCCCGTCATCGAGATGTTGCAATCCGCGCGTATCGTCCTTTCGCCGTCGTCGGGAAGATCGATAACATGTCTTATATCACGAAGCAGCGCGGTAAGGAACTCTCTTGCCTCCGCCGGCGTGGCTATGTCCGGTTCAGTGACTATCTCGATCAGCGGCATGCCGCTTCTGTTATAATCGGTAAGAGAACCGTCGCCGGATCTCGTCACGATCCCGGGGTCCTCTTCCAAATGCGCTTCCGTTATGCGTATCGGCTTCTTTCCCAGATAGTAAACGCCTTTGCCCGCTATCGGCGTTTCGTATTGCGTGATCTGATAATGGTGGCACAGATCGGGATAGAAATAGATCTTCCTGTTGAACCAGATGATGTCCGGAACGGTGCAGTTCAGGAGCTTTGCGATCTTAATACCGATCAGGACCGCCTCTTTGTTCAGTACAGGTATCGTGCCAGGCATCCCCATGCAGCCGGGGCATATACGGCTGTTCGGTCCTCCGGACCCAGTGCTCGGACACGAACAGAACATTTTCGTTCTTGTCGGTAATTGGATGTGTATCTCGAGACCGATCTTCATGACAGCACCTCCGGTCTTCTCACTTCGAAGGAAGTATCCCAAGATACGGCGGCATCCGTCAGGACGTCCTCGCACCAGTGGTCCGAAACGAACTGCATCCCTATCGGCATTCCGTCCCCGTCGTAACCGCAGGGTACCGACAGACACGGAAGGCCGCAGAATACCGGCGGTACCGCAAAACATCCGCTCATGTACGTATCCGCGGACGAGTTCGGAACATCGCCGAACTTCGGAGCGGCGAAGGGCATGCTGGGTGTGATAACGGTATCATGAGCGTTCAATATCTTTTTGTATTCATCCAGTATGAGCTGTCTCGTTCCCAGGGCCTTCAGATAGATGTTCTTTCTGTTGTCCCCGAGGGTCATGTACGTTCCCGTAATTATCCTCATCTTCGCTTCGTCACCGAAGTGCTCGGACCTGAATTTAGTGAAGTAGTCGTCGAACGGTAATGAGAGATCGCCGTCCTGCGGTCCGACACGCATGCCGCAGTACGTGGCAAGGTTCAGCGCCCCTTCCGTTACCGACAGGACATAATGCGCACTCATCGCATATTTCAGAGAAGGCATGTTCACGTATTCAATATCGACACCGGCGTTCTTCAGGGACAGAACGGAATCATCGAAAGCTTTCCGTACCGCGGGACCCGCACCTTCCGTTATCCCGTTCGGTATCGCCGCCGTCCTCAGCTTCCTTTTTCCGAGTTCCAGCGCCGGCTGCGCATATGACACGGGATCGCATGCGTCCTTTCCGGAGATCACCGGTAAATATTTTTTTATTATCTTCGGATCGGAAGCGATGATGCCTATCGGCCCCATTGAGCTCACGGAATCGATCTGTCCGTGTCTGGACACACGGCCCTGTGTCGGCGTCAGTCCGTATACGCCGCAAAAGGCCGCCGGTGCCGTGATATTTCCTTCGGCGGATGTTGCCAACGCCGCATGACCGTCAAGAAGCGAGGCGGCGCACGCGGCGCCGCCGCACGAACCGCCGCATGACCGCTCGGGATCGAACGGGTTCCGGGGTGTTCCGCCTATACCGGTGACAGAGAATTT
>WRKA01000148.1 GCA_009778265.1 Methanomassiliicoccaceae archaeon
GAGGGAGAAAAAAGAGAACGTCTCCTCTTTTCTAAGAGGTGTGTATCGCGGCGAATCGGACCGAACACCGAACCGTTCTCAGGTTTCACGCCGACGGGCCCATAAAAAGATATAATAACATGGAACATATCATCGACCCCGTTGGGCTCGTGGTCTAGGGGTTATGACGTCTCCTTGACATGGAGGAGGCCGCCGGTTCAAATCCGGCCGAGCCCACCAAATACGTCCTGTGTTCTCGTTTCCGCTTAGGCTGTATGACCGTCCTCGAATATTCGGGATCCGCGGATGAACGGCCCCCGTCCGCATATCCGGACCGTTCTTCGGCTGCCTTTTCCGTTTTCGCTGTTCCGAGAACGTCAGCTGTAAAGCCACGTCATCTGCGAGACCGCTATCGCCAATGCCGAAAGAACCGCCACCCAGAATATCCAGTTGCGGTTAAGATGCTTCGCGGAGACATAAGCGACACAAGCGAACATAGATATCGTCACCGCTCTGGATATTATCATTGCCGTTGACATATCGGTCATGAGAACGAACGGCAGTACCGTCAGCGTGGCCATCACCACATCGATTATCAGGAACGATATGAGAATACGGATATCTCGCCTGTGGAACCTGTACGGCCGGTTCGGGTGAACGTCCGGTCCCGACGTCAGTATCATGTCCACCACCTTCTCTTTATCCTCGTCGCAGAGATGGGCGACCGGTCCGGAGTCCAGCGACTCCATGAGCTTTTTCTTTGCGCGCTCGTCGTCCCTGTCCTTCATAAGCCTGATGATCGCCCGATCCTCCTCCGATGTGAAGATATTCCTTCCGAGGACGTACGTACCCCCGTCTATCAGCCCCCAGATGATGTTGACCATGTACGCGGCCGATATCGCGTACACGAGAACGCTTCTGTCGATGTCGGAGAACCCGACTATCAGGTTCACGGCGACACACGACATCCACGCGCTGTAAAAGAATTCGGAGACGATGAAGGCCAGCGGGATGTTCTTCGATATGAACAGCCATATCGGATTCTTTGTCGCCAGCCACCTGAGGGGATGCCTTTCGGATATCACCGCGGGATACTCCCTGCGCTCCGCCATTCCTCTCCTCTCTTTCTTAATGCGCATCGATCACTTCATTGATTCACAGTTTTAAATGTTGACGCCCCCCGATAACATCGTTCGTGCGTCCCGATGTGTTCGCGGCGTGAAAAATATAAATATACTAAGAGAGACGTTCGTTCGGATGAGCGGCCGTAGTCTAGTGGTCAGGACGGGGGCTTCCCAAGCCTCTAACCCGGGTTCAAATCCCGGCGGCCGCACTCCTTGTAACGTTTATATCGTTGGTTTTCTTTCACTGTTACGATTGTAAATGCTGGAGATAGACAGTTCCAAAGGGGAGGGGGGCGGACAGGTGGTACGTTCGTCGGTCGCCCTTTCCGCAATAACCGGAATAGAGACACATCTTACCAGGATACGCGAGAACCGTCCGACCAACGGTCTTTCGAAACAGCACTGCGTCGCCGTGAACGCCGTCGCCGATATGACCGGCTCCGAAGTGATAGGGAACCACGCCGGATCCAGGGAACTTCTGTTCAGACCCGGTAACAGGCAGACCTCGCAGATCGAGCTGGATATCGGCACCGCGGGAAGCGTAAGCCTTGTGCTGCAGGCGATCATGCTCGCCGGCCGTAATCACAGGGAAAAACTCAGGATCGATGTGAGGGGCGGGACGAACGTCATGTGGGCGCCTCCCGTCGATTCATATCAGCAGATCTTGTTCCCGCTGATGGAACGGATGGGTATCAAAGCGAGATTGGAGATAAAGGACAGAGGCTTCTATCCGGAAGGAGGGGGGCGTGTGATGGCGGAGCTCGACCCGATAGGCGATATATCCCCGCTTGTGATCGGAGATCTGGGCGAATTGAGGGGGATCGAGGGGATATGCTACATACAGCACCTCAAGGATCGGATAAAGGATGATATGATATCCGCGTGCGTCGAGATGCTGGACCTCGATTGTCCCGTCGATATCAATATCCAGCGGATGTCCGGTAATTCGAAAGGCGCCGGTCTGTCCCTTGTGGCGGTCTACGAGAACGGACGTCTCGGAAGTAATGTGCTGACAACGAAGGGACATCCGGCGAAGCAGGCCGGCGAGGATGTTGCGAAGGACCTTATGAAAGAGATGTTCTCCGGGGCGACGATGGATGTTTACACTGCGGATCAGTTATTACCGTACATGGCGATGGCGAACGGCCCCAGCGAATTTACGGTGTCCAGGATAAGCAAACATCTGCTGAGCCAGATGGACACTTTGGAAACGTTCCTCGACGTCAGGTTCGGGGTGGAGCGCAAAGGTCCCGTCTATAATCTCTCGGTGACCCCTGGCGGTGGGAAATGAGACCTTTCATCCATGTCAACTGCGCTATGTCCGCGGACGGCAAGATAGCCGGTCCCGATCGGAAACAGGTAAGGATCTCGAGCGACGAGGATATGGTCCGTGTCAAAGAGCTGAGGAAAAGATATGACGCGATACTGGTAGGCGTCGGCACGGTCATCGCGGACGATCCCCATCTTACTGTGAAGGGGCTTTCGTATCATGAGAATCCGGTAAGGGTCGTCGTAGACCCGCACGGCAGAACTCCCGATGATTCGCAGATCGCCGACGACAGAGCGGCGACGGTGATACTTACTGACGATGACTGCGTAAAAAAATGGGACAACGTCACGGAGATAAGATGCGGCCGTCCGTTCGAACTTACGAAAGCGATGGAGGAACTTGCGGAACTCGACATCGAGAATGTTCTTGTGGAAGGAGGAGGGGGAACGATAGCGTCGTTCTTCAGGGACGGTCTTGTGGACCGTTATACGGTGTTCGTCGGCGGAATGATCATCGGCGGAAAGGATTCGCCGACACCGGCGGACGGTAACGGATGGGTCCGCGTCGACGGTATAATTATGAAGATGAAGAGCGCCGATGTGCTCGGGAACGGCGTTCTGCTGACCTACGACATCAGATGATCTGTTCGATAACGAACTTCGAATAATTGTTGGACGCGCCGAAGCACTCGCTGGATGCGATCTTGTAACGCTTCTTGGTCAGTTCCGCCAGTACGGTAACGAAAAGCCCCTGACTGAACATCGATATCGATTCGGCCGCACATGAGGTCACCTCATACGTGTCACGGACTATTATCGTCAGCGGCATGAACGTGTATACGCAGACCTCGCCCATATCGTGTTTTTCGTAGAACTCCTGCAGCTGACTTATGATGTCCTCCACTTTCGGGGACATTATCTTTTTCGCAAGTATATGCCCTATGCTCATGCCCACCTGCTGCATCGCCGCCCCTATGCACAATCCGGACGCCTCCGCACCTATTATTATCGCCCTCAGCACGACCTTGAACAGATTGCAGTCCTTATCGGATATGCTTTCCAATGTTTTCTGGTAAACTTCCATCCCTTCCTGGTTGACGTCGCGCGAGCGCGCCATGAGCCTTGACGACAATGAGAATATCTTCCTCCTGCTGTCCGACGGGTCGTCCCTGAATATCACGAGACCTTCGCTTGCCATTTTGTCCAGGTGAACAGATAGCGTCGACTGCGCCTTTCCCGTTATGTTCGATATGTCTGTAAGTGAAAGATCGGAAGAGGAGAGTTGGGAAAGTATCTGCCTGCGTACCGGATTGGATACCTGAATCAGTCCGTTCGCGGTCGTATATATATCAAAACTTTCATCCATGGTGTTCACGGCTATACACTTCACAAATAAAATCTTGACTGCTCAAAAATATCATCTTTCCCTATTTTAAAACATAACGGCTTATCGCGTCACGGGACCGCGACACTGTTAATAATGGCGTATCCATACCGTAATCGGCGAGAGTATGAAAGTAGGTGTAGGCGGCAACGGGAAGGATATCAGAGCGGTATGGTTCGAGAACGGTGTTGTTAGGATGATAGATCAGCGCAGACTTCCCAACGATCTTACGATCGCCGATCTGCGGACGTATGAGGAGGTCGCATCGGCGATCCGTATCATGACCGTAAGAGGAGCGCCGTCGATAGGCGCCGCGGCCGCTTACGGTATGTGCCTCGCGGCGCTCAGAGAAGAGAATATCGAAAAGGCCGCGAAACTGATAAAGAGCGCCAGGCCGACCGCCAACGATCTGTTTTATGCGGTGGACCACATGCTCTCGGAATTGAAGAATGGTACGGATCCGGTAAAGGCCGCGGACGGTTACGCGCAGATCACCGTCGACAAATGTGTGAAGATAGGAGAATACGGGAACTCGCTGATCAGGAGCGGCGACATTCTTATGACTCATTGCAACGCCGGCGCGCTGGCCACGGTGGATGTGGGAACGGCGCTGGCGCCCATGAGAAAGGCCTGGTCGGATGAAAAGAATATATTCGTCTACGTTTCCGAGACGAGACCCAGACTTCAGGGGATGCAGCTGACCGCGTGGGAGCTTTCGCAGGAAGGGATACCTCACGCGATAATCGCGGACGGCGCTTCCGGCCATTTTATGAAAAAGGGTGTGAGCATGGTGATCGTCGGCGCGGACAGGATAGCGGCGAACGGCGACTTTGCGAACAAGATAGGAACGTACGGAAAGGCGGTGATCGCACATGAGCTCGGCATCCCTTTCTATGTTGCCGCACCCGTGTCGACATTTGATTTCGGTACCGCGACGGGCGACGATATAATAATAGAGGACAGACCGGAAGAAGAGATAACGATGATCGGCAGCATGAGGATCGCGCCGGTATCCTCCCGCGCACTGAATCCCTCGTTCGATGTCACGCCGGCAAGATACGTGACCTCCTTTATAACCGAGAAAGGCATACTTGCGCCTTCGGAAATAGAGAAGATGAGATGATACCGATGAACGAGACCGATGCGAGAAGGATACTTTGCGAAGCTTGTCTGAAGCTGTACGAGAAAGATCTTTTGGTATCCGCAGGCGGGAATGTGAGCATAAGATACGATGACGGTGTTCTCATAACACCGTCCGGAAGGAACAAGGGCTCTCTGTCGGACGGCGATATGGTAAAGATGACCATGGACGGAAAGGTTTCGGGAAAAGGGAGACCGTCGATAGAACACAGATTCCATCTTCTGTTATACGAGCGGAACGACAGGACGAACGCGGTGGTGCACTGCCATCCGATATATTGTACCGCGCTGGCGGTAAAAAGCGAAAAGGTGCGTACCGATCTGACACCGGAAGGAGTGATCCTCCTGGGCGATGTTCCCCTGGTGCCGTACCGTACCCCGGGATCGGACGAACTTGTACGGGAGATAGGGAAGGTCTCTTCATCTAAAGCGGCCATATTAGAGAACCACGGCGCGGTGACACAGGGAAGAACAATGGAAGAAGCGTGCAACCGCATGGAGGAACTCGAGTTCCAGGCGCATCTGCAATTGGTGGTCGGGAATGTGGACGGACTTCCGGACGAAGAGATCTCAAAACTGAAGAGGATGTGATCTTCACGATACTGATAACAAAATGGTTCGGAGTTTTTTTGTGCGACGATACGAAGATCGTGGACAAACGTCTTATGCCTAAGGATCCTGAACAGATAGCGGAGAAACTTGCGGTCATGCAGCGCGGCCAGCTGCTTCCCGAAGAAATAGAATTGTCCGAGAACAGAAAAAAACTGCGCGTTTCCGAACGCAGACAGTCGGAACTCGGTAAACCGATGATGTTCGACTCGTCGTTCATCACCGCCGAACAATACGGATTCACCGCGGAAATAATGCACCTCGCAATGATCAACCTAGGAAAATTAAGAACGTCGGAACCTATCCCCAGGGACAGGAACCTGGTGCAGGCGATCCGCCATCTTGACGATCTGATAGTCTCATGCAATCTGATGAACGAACGTCTGCACGAATGGTACGGGATGCATTTTCCCGAGCTCGGCGATATTGCGAAGGACCGCAGATATTGCGAACTGATCGCAAAACACGGTAAAAGAGACGGGATCATCGGCGAACTCGGGCTGAACATAGAGTCCATAGGTTCCGAGATGGATGATCACGATATGAACGAAATAACGGAACTTTCCGGGACGCTGCGCGGGATATATGATAAAAGGGAAAGAGCGGAATCGTATATCTCGGAACTGGTGGACGAGGTTGCGCCAAATATGTGCGCGCTGCTCGGAGGGACCCTGGCGGCACGTCTTATATCGTCGGCCGGAGGTCTCGAACGTCTGGCGTCGTTGCCGTCGTCGACGCTCCAGCTGCTCGGCGCGGAAAAGGCGATGTTCCGGCATCTGAGGTCCGGAAAGAAGGGACCGAAGCACGGGATGATATTTCAGCATCCGGAGGTCCATCACGCTCCGTACTGGCAGCGCGGGAAGATCTCGAGAGCGTTGGCCGGTAAGGCGCTGATAGCGGCGAAGGTGGACAATTACAAAGGAGAGTTCGTCGGCGGCGAACTGCTGAACGAGTTCAACGATAAAGTAAAAGATATAAAAGCCAGATATCCGGAACCGCCCCCGCGCAAAGGGACGGATGCCGTCAAAAAGGGCAAACGCGGAAGGCGGCGTTCTAAATGAACAAATATTTAAGCGTGGTGTAGATAAAGGGATGATCACAATGTGGGAGCAGAAAGAAGTAAGGGAACTTAAGGTCGGCCGATACCTGAACATAGACGACGAGCCGTGCAAGATAATATCGATGTCGACATCGAAACCCGGTAAACACGGGTCCGCAAAGGCAAGTATCGAAGCTACGAGCATATTCACCGGCGCAAAAAAATCACTCAGCGCTCCGGTGAGCGCCAAAGTTCAGGTGCCGATGATCGACAAAAGAAAAGGACAGGTCCTTTCGATACACGGCAGCGAAGTTCAGTTAATGGACCTTGAGACGTTCGAGACATTCAACATGGCCATCAACGACGATCACGAGAGTGAATTGGTCGAAGGGGGCGAAGTGATGTATCTCGTCGCCATGGGAAGACAGAGATTGATGTGATGCCCTTCGGTCTGACGTTCGCGGACGCCGATTCCGAATACTCCGACGCGGATGCGGTGATATTCGGAGTACCGTATGACCGTACGGCAACGTTCAGATCCGGTTCCAGAGAAGCTCCGGCCGCCGTCCGCAGAGCATCCTATAACTTCGAGATGAAACATTTCGAGCACACCCATGTTCCAAATATTGCGATACACGACCTCGGCGATCTCGACGATCACATTTATCCGGAAGATATGCGCGAGGAGATCAAATTCTCCGCCGCTCCCGTTGTCGATGACAAAAAATTCCCGATCGCGATAGGCGGCGAACATTCGATAACCTCGCCGATCGTCGGATGTTTTGAAAAGATCTCGGTGATATCGGTGGACGCTCACCTTGATTCGAGGGATGAGTTCATGGGTTCCCCCTACAGCCACGCATGCGTGATGAGACGCTGTTCCGACATAGTGGGAATAGATAACATATTCGTTCTCGGCGCGAGGTCGATAAGCGAGGAGGAATTGGAACGTGAGGACATCATACCGCACATAACGTCGTTCGAGATCTTTGAGAAGGGAATGGAACGGGCGATCGAAGTTGCGCTGAATTCCGTGAAGAATGAGAAGATCTATCTGACGATAGATATCGACGGCATAGATCCGGCATTTGCGCCGGGTACGGGGACGCAGGAGCCGTTCGGATTGCATCCTATGGATGTTAAGAAACTGATAGGCGCGATAGGTCCGCGCTTAGCGGGAATGGATGTGGTGGAGATATGCCCTCCGTACGATAACGGAGGAATAACATCGAACCTGGGCGCCAGATTCATTAAGGAAGGACTTTCCGTTTATTCGAAGCATAATCTTATGTAGACTTCGTCATGATACGCTCGACGAACTCGATCGCTCTTATCTCCGTTTCGTTCGCTCTCTGTTTCGCCGTACCTTCGTTCTTGGATTCCGAATATATCCTGAACTTGGGTTCCGTCCCGGACGGTCTTGCCAGGACCCAGCCGTCGTCGAATATCAGTTTCAGGCCGTCCGTCATATCCGCCTTCGCATCCTGATTGATCGATTTGAGGAATGCCAGGAGAGCCTCTTTTATCTCGTTCGGACAGTTTATCTTCCTTTTTTCTATGTAGTA
>WRKA01000149.1 GCA_009778265.1 Methanomassiliicoccaceae archaeon
CGGAAGGACCGAACGGCTGTACCTCGTCGTCGAGTATCACGCGCCCTCTGGGTTTTTGGGTGAAGAACGCCTCCACCTCAAGCGGCCGTTCCGTTAACGCAAGCTCTTGGACATTATCCACGATCCGTCCGCCTTCCTTGAAGTTCCTTGCGTCTATCCTGTATTTTCCTCTCACCAAATTGAAACGGAAGTCGACGATCTGATCTATCGTCTTTCCTACCCAGAACTCCGGTTTGTCCATTAACGATGTGTCGCCGAACATCGGCGGTATAAGCGGCCCGATCTCGACCTTCGGATATCCGAAGCGGCCGACGAATACGGCGGGGGGACTGCATCCTTCGATGTCCTTCGCGTCGATGAGGTTCATTGTCTTGTGCTGAGAATAGAATTTTATCATCAGCGGACAGCGGTCCTTTCCGCAGAGCATCCTCGATCCTTTGCAGACTATGCACAATCCGGACCGTGTGGCGGCGTTCTTCTCCGCCATTGTGTCGAAAAACGTGGCGTCACTCATCTTTCTTCCATCTCTGTCTGCTTATCATCACCGCCATCGCCGCGGCGCCTATTCCGTTATCTATGTTCACAACGGCCAATCCCGGAGAGCATGTCTGAAGCATGCACATCAGCGCCGCCTCGCCGTTCCCTCCGTAACCGTATCCGGTCGATGTGGGTACTCCGATCACCGGAACGGACGATAAGGATGCGACCAGGGACGGAAGGGCGCCTTCCATTCCGGCGATCACTATCATCGCGTCCACATCGTTATCGAGCATATCCTTCATCGGCTCCAGTACTCTGTGCACCCCGGCCACTCCGACGTCGTATGACGTTATGCAAACGCATCCCATCGTTTCGGCCATCAGTCTCGCCTCTTCCGCAACTCTTATATCCGATGTTCCCGCCGTCAGGATACCTATCTTTCCTTTTCTCTTCACTTCGGGCATTTTTCCGACGGATATCACGGACGCTGTATCGTAATATTTTACGACGTTATCTTTCACCGCTTCCTTCACCGCACGGTAATGTTCTTCGGACGCCCTCGATATCAGCAGATATCCGTCCTTGGGAACTCTTTCCGCTATATCGGCGACGGTCTCCGGCGTTTTTGAAAGAGCGTAAACGACCTCCGGAACATCCTTCCTTATCTTCCGGCCGTGATCGAACACCGTGTGGCCGTTCACTTTCTCAATATAATCCATCCTCAGAGCCCTCTCCGCATCCTCCATCGAAATGTCCCCGTTCTTGAAAGAATTGAGAATGTCCCTGAGTGCCATGAACGAATAATAGCATGGCTCTATCTTAACTTTCTGGCATCCTGAGATAAAAATCATCAAAGGCATCGATATATGATGTTACGGGTCTTCGTGTTCACGCGGCCACATCAGGGCCGAAAAAATGCAGACCCGCTTATTCAGGGATCCGTCTTCCGGACCTGCCTGCCGGCATCTTCCCGGCATCCGCATGCAAAAAATGATAAATTTAAAATACTAATGTATACTTTAGTAAAGTGTACTTTAGTAAAACATACAATAGTAAATCGGAGGAAACAACAATGTTCATAGGGCGTGAAAAAGAACTCGGCGAACTGGACAGACTGTACCGCACCGGTAAATTTCAATTTCCGGTGATATACGGACGACGGCGCGTGGGAAAGACCACGCTGATAAACGAATTCATCAAAGACAAAAAGGCGATCTCCTTTACCGCTCTTGAGACCAGAGCGAAACCGAATCTCGAGAATCTCAGCAGGACGATATTCGAATCTGCGAACGGTCCCGGGCCGTCCCCGGTATTCAGGAACTATCAGGAAGCGATGGAATTCGTTTTCGAGATGTCGAAGAACGAACGAATAATTCTCGTGATAGACGAATATCCTTATCTCGCGAGATCGTATAAACAGCTGGCGTCGATCCTTCAGATGCTGATCGACAAACATAAGGATTCGTCAAAATTGTTCCTGATACTCTGCGGTTCGTCGATGTCGTTCATGGAAGACAAGGTGATGGGATCGAAAAGTCCGCTCTACGGAAGGCGTACCGCGCAATTCAAAATATTGCCTTTCGATTTCTTTGATTCCGTCAGATACTTCAATAATTTCTCCGATGAGGATCTGGCATTGATCTACGGGATGGCCGGCGGCACGCCGCAGTATCTTCTGCAGATGGACGATCGCCTTACTGTCGGGGACAACATAAAGCACGCTTTTCTTAATGCGTCGTCATATCTCTTCGAGGAACCGAATAACCTTCTCAAACAGGAGGTGCGCGACCCTTCCGCATATAATGCGGTGATCTCGGCGATCGCTGACGGTAACACAAAACTATCCGATATTTCAAATAAAATAGGAGAAGGTACCAGTTCTTGTTCCGTCTATCTGAAAAATCTTATCTCTCTCGGCCTCATAAAAAAGAGTACGCCGATAACGGAAAAGAGTAAAAAGAAGACCATTTACACCATCGAAGACCACATGTTCAGGTTCTGGTACCGTTTCATCCCTCCGAACTATTCGATCATACAGAACGGAATGAGCGATCTCGCCTTCGAGAATATCTCACAGGAATTGACACAGTTCATGGGAGCCGTGTTCGAAGACATATGCGGACAATATCTTTGGCATCTCAACCGTAACGGCGAAGCTCCCATCAGATTTACAGAATTGGGGAAATGGTGGGGCTCTGACCCAAGAACAAAAAGCGAAGAGGAGATAGATATCATAGCCACGGACAAGAAGGATTCCGCCTTGTTCTGCGAATGCAAATGGAGTAAAGATAAAGTGGACCCGTCCGTTCTGGAAACGCTTGTACGTCGGAGCGAACTCTTCCGTTACGGGACGAAACACTTCTGTCTCTTCTCTAAGAACGGATTCAGCGATAAATGTAAAAGATATGCGGAAGGATTGGATAACGTGCATCTGATAACATACGAGGAAATGATGGAATGAACGAAAGAACGGCGGTGAAAGAATGGTCAGCTCTGCGTGACCGTTTATCGATGATGAAGGGAGTTGCGGTCTCTTTCTCGGGCGGTGTGGACAGCACCGTCCTTCTCGCGGCGGCCGCCGAAACGTTACCGGACGATCATATTGCCGTCTTCGTCGACGTTCCGATGCTCTCGGAACGTCAGCGGACGCTTGCCCGGAAGATAGCGGAACGCCTTTCCGCGAATTTCATCACGATTGTACTCGAATGGGACGATCTGCCGGGGGTCCGTAAGAATACGGAGGATCGCTGTTATCTCTGCAAAAGGGCGATATACGGAGCCGTTCGTGATGCGGCCTCCGATAACGGCTGTGATATCTGCGCGGACGGCGAGAATTCAACTGACAGAAGTGATGAAAGACCGGGAAGGAGGGCGGCGGAAGAGTTCGGGATACTGAGTCCGCTGAAAGAACTGAATATCGGGCGGGGTGCTGTCAGAGGTATGTTATCGGATCTGCGTCTCGGTCTTGATATCGTTAAGGAGACGTGCATGGCCACCAGGTTCCCGGCGGGACGCGCGTTCGCCGAAAGCGATATCAGGTTCGTCGAAGAATGCGAGAACGTGATTCGAAATGCGTCCGGCGTGGATCAGGTGCGTATGAGAATATCGTCCGGCGGAGTACGTATACTGACGTCTCCCGAGGAGACGGAACTGCTCCGGAGCAGTGAGAAAGAGGTGTTGTCCGCGTTATCGCGGATCGGGGTGAATGATGCTGTCATAGACGGGACCGGATATAAAGAATGAAGGGAAACAAGAGACGAATAACTCCGAGGAGTCTTTGCAAGGGGTCGTCTCTTGTATCGTTTCCGCATCATTCTTTGAATATATATCTGTTCTTCTGCACAACAGTTAAGGAAAAAAAACAAAGCTGCGTTAAAAATATCTGTTAAGATTTACTCTTTCAGCAGCCTTATTCTGACGGAATCCCTGTGTGCCATGAATCCTTCCGCTTCCGCTATCGTTTCGATGATGTCCGCCATATCTTCCAGGCCGTCCTTCGATATCATCTGCACCGTCGACGTCTTCGTGAAGTGGGAAACGTTCAGTCCGGAGAACACCTCCGCCCTGCCCGCCGTCGGAAGCGTATGGTTCGTTCCCGATGCGTAATCGCCCGCCGCCACGGGAGAGTACGGACCTACGAATATCGAACCGGCGTTCATGACCTCGTTCAGCCGGCCCATGGCGTCCGCGACCTGTAACGAGAGGTGTTCCGGCGCTATGATGTTCATGAAATCTATGCACTCCCCGATCGTCCCTTTTATCACATAACCGGAATTCTTCAGCGCTTCCCGTATTATCTCCAGCCTCGGGGCCTTCGACATCTGCTTCTCTATCTCTTTCCACACCCTCGCCGGTAATGTTTCGTCATCCGTTGCGAGAATGCATGCCGCACGGGGATCGTGCTCCGCCTGCGCCAATATATCGGCGGCGATGAACGCCGGTTCCGCCGTGCTGTCCGCAACAACACCGATCTCGCTCGGTCCTGCGGGAAAATCTATCTCCGCGACGCTGCGGAGCATTTCTTTTGCCGCCGTCACGTAAACATTACCGGGTCCGACGATCTTCTGTACCGGTTCTATCGATTCGGTCCCTAACGCCATGGCGGCTATAGCCTGTACGCCGCCCACCCTGTATATCTCGTCCGCGCCGGCGATGTCCATTGCCACCAGCGTCGCGGGGTCCACGGGAGAGGGGGTGCAGCATACTATCTCCGGAACGCCGGCGACCGCCGCCGGTATCACGTTCATGAGCGCCGTGCTGGGATATGACGCTCTCCCTCCCGGCACATACGCGCCGATCCTCTGCAGCGGCGTCGTTTTTATTCCTAAGAACACTCCCCTGTCGACCTCCGTGAGTTTAAGATCTGGTTCCAGCTGCATCTCATGGAATCTGTGGATATTGGCCGCCGCCGTTTCCAGCGCCTCCAGCAATTCTTCGGATATCTCGTCGTACGCTTCGTCGATCTCATCCCTCGTGACAACAACGGAATCTATCTCCGCTCTGTCAAATTTTTTAGTAAGTTCTATGAGTGCCCTGTCGCCGCCCTCCCTGACCTGTTCTATTATCTTTAATACGTCGTCGGTCACCTCGCCCGTTCCGGAGAGACGTGCTTTTATCCATGTTATTTCGTCCAGCTGCTTCCACATGTTCCGCTGATTACCCGTCAACGATATAAACATGTCCACCGGACGCGAACCTTGCGGATCGCCAGCGGCGCATCGTTATTGACAAGTGTTCGTATATGTGATACCTTTTCGGAACAAAGGCCCGTCTAACGATTTGGTTACTGTCTCTAACAGCAAAGACCGCGACACAGGGCCTGATCCGAAGGAACAGCTCTCACCCGAAGAACGCGAGGGATGCGATAACGGCGGGAGATCACCGGGAGATGTGATGATGAAGATCCACGCGGCATACTGCCACATTCTTTGACCTCCGCAGCGGACACAGAGATAAGATTTATCAACTTGTGAACCGCTCATATGCTCAGGATGGGATGAGTATGAGAACGTATGCGTTACCGTGCGCAGTGTTGTTGGCCGCTGCGGCGATCGTTGTTCTTATATCGCCGCAGGTCTCCGCCGCTTCCGTTTCCGTTTATTCTGACTCCGTCGACATCACGTTCGCGGACCTGCTCGGAGGGTGGGGTTCCGCGATGTTCGATCCCTCTACCTACATCGGACCGCTGCAGGTGAAAGGGTTCTTTCATTTCCTGATGAACGAGACGTTCCTTTCCTCATTCTCATCGGGAGCATACGGATCGCTGAGCAGGAGCAGCGTCCTCGGAACGATACCGAACATCTTCTTTGCCGTTTGTCTGATAAGTGTGATGTTATCCTCCGCCGTCTGCGTGATAGAACTTCGGGAATACGAAAGGTCCAAACGAATAGTGCGGAAGTGACGCATCTATTCTTATATCACGGGGCCGATTCCGAAGTGTTAACAGAGGGGTGCGTTATGAATATAATAATAGTGGGTGCCGGCAACGTGGGGTCGACGATAGCCGGGGTGCTGTCGTCGGCGCATAACGTTCTTATGATAGAATCGGACAGCCGCAAATCGGAGATCGCGAAGAGTTCCATGAACGTTTCCGTGCTTCAGGAGAATGGTGTCAATCCGCGTGTGATCGAAGAGGCGATCGCGCGTCACAGCGCCGACGTGCTCATCGCGGCCACGCCGAACGACGAGAACAACCTGTTCGCATGCATCGTCGCCAAGGACTCCAAGAAGGAGATACGCACGATAGCGAAGATACGCAACCCCGATTTTATGAGAGCGAAGGAGAACGACACCTACTTCGGCGCCGACCAGATCATGTCGCCGGAACTTGCATCGGCGAAGAAACTTGCGAAGCTTGCGATGCTGGAGAACGCCGTCGATTATGATGACATCGAAGGTCTGGGACTCGCGGCGGCCATATTTTCCGTGACGGAGATCCATAAGAAGATGGTGAAACAGGCGGTGATGGGCATCGACGTTCCGGATGACTGCGCCATCGTCGCGGTGTACAGGGACAACGACGTCATACTTTACAAAGAGACCACCGAGATACATATCGGCGACCTGCTCTGCGTCCTAGGTACGCCGAACGCGATACTGGAATTCAACAAGATGATGGGATACATCAGAGAGGCGAAGGAGATCATCATCGTAGGCGGCGGCATAATCGGAACGAACGTCGCCAAGATACTCGAGGCCGGGAAAAAATATCTGAAACTGATCGAACAGGACCCGGAAAGGTGCAAAAGACTTGCGAGAGAGATGGATAACGTTCTGATCGTGAACGCGAACGGCGTCGATCCGAATCTTCTGAAAAGCGAGAACGCCGGAAGAGCGGACGTCACGATATGCGCCACCGAGTCGGATGAGAAGAATCTTCTGGCCTCGCTGGTGGCGAGGGACCTCGGCGCGTTGAAAGTGGTCTCCAGATATTCGAAGAGAGAGTACGAGGACGTCTTTTCGGTCACCGGGATAAAATCGATCGTCGGATACCACCGGCTGATAGCGAACGAGATGACCAAGACGCTGATATCCGACGAGAAAGCGATAATGAAGATGAGCCACGAGATGGAGACGTTATTCTCCGTGGCGGTGAACAGGAACTCCAGAGTTAAAGGATCGCTTCTCGGGGACCTTCAGTTCCCGGAAGGTTCGAGGGCGGTGTGCGTGATACGGAACGGAACACCCATATTCCCGCGTCTGGACACGAGGCTCGAGGAGAATGACGTCGTCCTTCTGTATACGTATGAGACGAAGATGAACAAGATAGAGAAGATGTTCGGTATCAGGATGACGGACGTGTGACCCCGATGGTTACGCTCAGACTGTTCGGAAAAAGGATACGGGAGTTCAGGGAGTGGGAGAGCACTTTCCTGAACACCGTAGGTCTCGCTCTTCTAGGTATAGGAGGGATGATGATGCTCCCGCTCGCCGCCGCGTTGTATTACGGGGACGATATCACACCGTTCGCGATCCCCATGGCGTTCAGCATATTCTTCTCCTTACCTCTTTTACTGATGTTCAGACCGGGCAAGAACATGAGACCGGTGGACGGCCTTTTGCTGATGTTCGCGATATGGGGCATCGCCATGCTGGTCGGCGCCATACCGTTCATCTACTGCGGCATGGGTCCGGTGGATGCGGTATTCGAATCGGTCAGCGGGTTCACCACCACGGGATCCACGATAATAACGGGGACCGGCGACCTGAGCTTCGAGACGTTATCGAAGAGCATACTCCTCTGGAGATCGCTTACCCAGTGGATCGGCGGTATCGCCATCATTCTCGTATTCATGTCCATATTCCCGATCTTGGGCGTCGGCGGGAGGACAATGTTCCGGAACGAGATGTCCGGTTCCGGATCGAAAGGGTTCACCGCGAGAATGAGGGACGCCGCGAAAGAGTTCACGGTGATCTACGCGATCCTGAGTTTTATTTTCCTGGTCGCTTGCATACTGATGGGGGTCGATCCCTTCGAATCCGTCTGCCTCACGTTCACAACGATATCGACGGGAGGGTTCCTGCCGTACTACGGGCACATAGAGTACTCCGTCTACGTGCAGATGCTCATCATCCTTTTCATGTTCCTCGGAGGTACGAATTTCTATCTGCACTATCAGCGCCTTTACAGAAA
>WRKA01000150.1 GCA_009778265.1 Methanomassiliicoccaceae archaeon
CGTCGGTGACGGTGATGTCGAACGCGTCGCTCCCCGCTCCCGATCCGTACGCGACCACGAATATCCTCTCCCCCGGCTTCGCGATATCGAGCACCGCCGCCAATCCCAACGGAACGGCGCCGGAATATGTGTTCCCGATGAACGGCGTCAGAAGACCGTCTTTTATCTGATCGTCCGTGAACCCGAGCTCCTTGGCGATACGGGTGGGGAACTTCCCGTTCGGCTGGTGGAACACCGCGTAACTGTAATCGGACGGCTTTGTGTTCATCTCCGACATCATCTTCCTCGCCGCCGAACCGATGTGCTTGAAGTATGCGGGCTCTCCCGTGAACCTGCCGCCGTGGCTGGGGTAGGGGGTCCCTTCTCTTCTCCAGAAGTCGGGTGTGTCCGTTGTGTAGCTTAACGTTCTGTTTATTTTCGCTATTATCTTTTCGGAACCGATCAGATATGCGGCCCCGCCGGCGGACGCCGAATATTCCAACGCGTCGCCCGGCGCCCCCTGGGATGTGTCCGCGCCTATCGCGACCCCGTACCGTATCATCTTCGATCCCACGAGACCCATGCACATCTGTATCCCGGCGGTTCCCGCTTTGCATGCGAACTCAAGGTCCGCGGCGGTGAGGTCGGGGGTGGCGGATATCGCCTCCGCGACGATGGTGCCGGAAGGTTTCACCGCGTACGGGTGGGATTCCGAACCGACGTACATCGCCCCTATCTCTTTCGGATCGACGCTGCAGCGGGCCATCATGTTCCTCGCCGCCTCCGTCGATATCGTTATCACGTCCTCATCCGGCGAGGGCACCGACTTCATGTGTATCAGCAGCCCTTTCCCCATCGCCGTTCCGTCAATACCCCATATCCTTCCTATCTCCGCCGGCGTTATCCTGTACCGCGGTACGTACGCGCCGTAGCTGACTATCCCTACATCCATTTACTTCCCTTCCTTGAGTTCCTTGAGTCTGGCGACAAGTTCGCCTATCTCCATGTTGGTGGATACCAGAGGTACCCCTTCCAGTTTTGCCAATTTTATTGCGAGAGGATCGACATTCTCCGGTCTTACGTATACGACCATGGCCGGCTTCATGGGATGAGCGCGTATGGCCACCATCGGAGAGCGTCCGAAATAGACGTCGGTGAATATCAGCGCCCGTTCGGTGCTCCATCCGTATATCTTCAGATAATCCGCCGAACTCAGGGACATTATCGCTTTCACTGAGTTGACCACCGTATACCCGTAGATCTTTCTGTCCTCGCCGCCCTGTTCCAATACGGTCCCGTTGATCGCGCCGATGATCTCCCCCGGCGGGATACCGGATTTGAATTCTTCCATCGCGATTATGCAGTCGTCCGTCTTTTCCGCTTTGAACTTCGAAGCGGTCGGATGCCCGCGCCCCTCGTCTATCTCGAAAAGCGAATCGACCATCTTCTTTACGACGCCTACCCCGGGGGACCTTCTTCTCCCGGATTCGTAGTCGCTGATGACCGACGGCGAGATATCCATAGAACTTGCAAGCTCGTTCTGAGAAACGGAGAACTCCTCCCTCCACTTCCTTATCGTCTTACCGGGATCGTTCGAGAGTGCTATCTCGCCCGCGATCTTCTCCCTCAGGTCCCCGGTCATGTTTTCCGTAACGGGCGTCGGTTATAAATAAATGACGAATACCTGCATCGACAAAAGACGATATCCTTCTGCTTTGCGCATACGCGCGTACCCGTAAAGCAAAATTTCTCATTGATCTGCGGAACGTTCCTCAAAGGCTCAAAAAGACCGCCATCCAGATACCGGCGAGTGGATCCGAAGAGATTTGAACTCTCGACCTCCCGGTTATCAGCCGGGCGCTCCAGCCAGTCTAAGCTACGGATCCGTCGGTTGGACCGCCAATAAGGAGTGATAATAAAAATGTTTTGATTACGTCCTTCCGAAGAGGTTCCCGCCGCGGGATGCGAAAGGATAATCAATCCGCTTTCGTTATAACGGTATATGGCAGGTGTTTTCCATTGGGTAAGGATAATGCTGTTCTGTTACGCCACCGAGGATCAGGAGAAGCTTCATGACCTCATGACAAGGATATCCGGCACCGGTGATTTCAATGCGGAGATAAGCGACGGCCATCACGGCAATCAGATGGTCATACTCTCCGCGGAACTGAAGAACGACAGGGAATGCAGGGAACTGTTCGGAAGGCTGGGAAAGGATGTCCTGTCGTATCTGCTGAGCGATCTCGATAACAGGGTTGATGACGACTGCGTCCTTTATCTGAGGGTCGACAAACAGGCCGCCGTGCTTGAAAGGTACGAGGTTGCGCATCACGGCGATGTGATATCGATCACCTCAAAGATCGTCTCGCATCCCGCGAAGAAGGAGACCGCCGTCAGGAATGTGAAGGAATTTCTCGAAAAGATCCTCGGATCGCTGTGAGCAACGGATCAGTTCTCGTCCTCTCTCTTATCCGCGCCCTCTTCTTTATTTTCCGCTTTGGTGATGATGACGTCCCTGATCCTTCTGTTCTTGACCACCCTGACGGTCAGCTTCGCACCCTTTATCTCGACGGTATCGCCGCTCATCGGGATGCGGCCCAGTCTGTGTAAGATGAAACCTCCGACCGTATGCCCTTCGTAATCCCCGAGGTCCTGTTCCATGTCCATACCTTCGAGCACATCGCGTATATTGGCCCCTCCGAGGGCCAGAGAACTGCCGTCGAGACGCTCGGTGACCTGATGTTCGATCTCGTCGCTCTCGTCCCATATCTCGCCCACCAGCTCCTCGATTATGTCCTCCAGCGTCACGATGCCGACCGTCCCGCCGTACTGGTCCACGACAACGGCCATATGCATCTTCGATTTCTGGAGGTCCTTCAGCAGCAGAGATACTTTCATCGTCGTCGGCACGAACTTCACCGGCCGCACGATGTTGCGTATCTCCGACTCGGCCGATTCAAGATAGCTGTTGTAAAAATCCTTACTGTAGATGACACCTACGATCTGGTCTATCGTCTCTTTGTACACGGGGATACGGGAGAATCCCGCGTCCCTGAACGTCCGCTTTATCTGTTCTTTGTCCGCCGTTATCTCGACCGCGGTGACGTCCACCCTCGGCGTATATAGTTCGCCTACCGTAACGTCGTCAAATTCTATCGCCGATTTTATCAGGTCCGATTCGTGTTTCTCTATCGTTCCCTCGCCTTCGATCTCGTCGATCATCACGATGAGCTCCTCTTCCGTCATCGTAGGTTCGTCCGTTTCCGGTATTGAACGCGTAAGAAGCTTTCTCAGTCCGACGAAAAGGACGCTCAGAGGATATAAGATGTAGATGACAACGGACATCGCCCTGGCGAACGTCATGGACATCCTTTCCGCGCGGCTCTTCGCGACGCACTTCGGGGTCACCTCCCCGAACGTCAGCACAATGAGCGTTATCGCGATCGTCGATACCGCCGCCGCCAGATTCTCGTTGACGATGAAGTAAGCGAAGATTATCCCGGATAACGTTACGGCGGCGAAGTTCACGAACGTGTTGGCGATGAGTATCGTCGTTATCAGGCGGTCGTAGTTCTCCGATATCCGGAGCGCCTTCTCCGCCTTCTTATTTCCCTCTTTGGCGTAATTCTTCAGCCTGATACGGTTCATCGAGGAATACGCGGTCTCGGCCGCGCCGAAGAACGCGGAAAGGCAGACCAGCGCCGCCAATATAACTATGAAAAGAATAACGAAGAGATCATCCATCTTTTGTTGCTCCTGACGCGATACGATGGTCACCGGGATACGGACAACGGCACATGTGCGTCTTCGCCGATTAATAACCATACAGGAGTATTTTAAACCTTTGAACGGACCAGACGCGGATGTGCGTGCTACTTTCTTTGAACCTTCGTACCGCTTCGGACACTTTTTATTTTGTTTCTTTTACTTCTCTATTTTATTTCGCGTGTTCCTTTATTTACTTCACGTACTTTAAATACAAGAAAAAATATTATAAAGAGACGGAGTGGACCGAATGGTGGAGTTCAAATATGAGGTCGTGGAGAGGGTCGCGGTTCTTTCGGAATCATCGAAAGGATGGACGAAAGAACTTAACCTGATAAGCTGGAACGGCAGGGAACCTAAGTACGATATAAGGGAATGGTCTCCGGACGGGGAGAAGATGGGCAAGGGCGTCACACTCACCGACGAAGAGGTCACGGTACTCAAGGAAGCGCTGTCCGGCAGGGACATCTGAAGAGATACGCCGTAAGGTATACATATTGCAGTTTCGGCGTGTCGCATGAGCGTCAGCAGGTTAGAATATCTTGAACGTTTCCTGGACGGTACCGATTTCGTCATATCCGGCAGGAAGAACGCCATATCCGGGGACAGATGGCTCGTCAACAATTATGATCCCGCGTTCTACGATGCGGTGGCGAAACATCTGAAGAATACGGACGAAAGGGTAAGGGCGGATGTCATCAGACTTCTGGGCGCCGTCGGGGAACGGAGAGCTTTGGACACCGTCAGAGAATTGAGAACGACTGACAAAGAGAGCGTTAAACTTGCGTGTCTGGGTTATCTTGATTCTATAAACGAGTCGGATACGATGATACCGGAACTTTTCAACATCCTTGAGCATATGAACGGCCCCGAGTTCAAGGTCGCGGCGATGAAGATGACGGCGGCCGGAAGAAGTAACGACGTACCGCGTCTGAGAAGGATCTACGGACAGGTGACGGGCGAGATGAGGATGCGGATCCGGGATACGTTAACATCGATCATCGAAAGGGACGAGGAACTGAAAAAGAAGAAGGACCTTCTTCTTTCCGTTCCCGTCTTCCCCGATGAAAAGAAATTCGGATCGTTCCTCGACAAGAGCATCACGTACCTTGACATAAGATACCGCGACGGCGTCGCCGGCAAAAGAACGGTCGCCGCCAACGTTTACACCAACGTCCGCGACGCGCTCAGGAATATGAGGATAAGGATGTTCAACGAGCACGACAACCTGAGATATTACGGAACGCCCGTCAGAGAGATGTATGACGAGCTTCTCTCTCTGATGGATTGGGCGTCCGGGGACCTCTCCTCGAAGACCGTGGAATCCGAACACTTCACGGAAAGGAACCTCTGCCCCAAATGCGGCGCGGAGATGAGGATGCGCGACGGGATATGGACGTGCGTTGACTGCGGAATTACGAGATAATGGTGTTCTGAGCCGTAAAAAGCTCTGAAAACCACCGCCTGCGGGTATTGGTTTTATAAACCAGTACCTTCTACCTGTTAAATAGAGGCATTCGTGATATTACGACCTGGTCCGTCCGAAAGGCGAGAGGAAGATGATATTGGAATACTCCATAAAAGAGGAATAGAAATGGCCTACGGAGATAGGAATTATAGGGACAGAGACCAGCCGCCGAGGGAAATGCACAAAGCCACATGTTCAGATTGTGGACAGGAGTGCGAGGTTCCCTTCAAACCGACACAGGGAAAACCGGTTTACTGCAGAGATTGCTTCAGAAAACACGCGCCCCCTAGAGACAACAGACGCCCCAGGTACTGAACGTACCGGGTCGCCGGCAAACCTTTTAAAAAAACCAATTATGCGCGTTCAACATCGGAACGTGAATTTTTTATTTCATTGAGTTTACGTCTAGCGTAGACGATAGAGAAATTCACCGCGCCCTGCGTCACGCCTTCCGCTTCCGCTATTTCCAGGAACGTCATGCCGTCCTCGCGCATCCTGTAGCGTCTGGCCTGCGTATATGTGAGATCGAAGTTCTCAATGAGGTCCAGCACGGATTGGTTGCCGGATATCGTATAACTCTTTCTTATCATCATTTTTTCACTCTGCTGACGGCCCGGCACGATCCCCGCGCCGGACCCGTATGTTATATTGTATACCGTATATGTATTTTATATTAATGTAACTATCCAGCCTATGCTTCACGCATAACATGGACCATCGGCGGACCGGGCCGCGGAAGGCTGCACTTATATATTATCACGGATAAAATAACGGATCTTTCGTCATTCTGATATACCATCTCACCATACCGTGATATATGAACGGCCGCCGAACCGGGGATAAAAAGGACGAGGGCTTAGTGATCGAAGAAAGACATTTCGACTGCGACTACGGTCTGTTCAGAAGGCCGTTCGGCGAAGAAGGACGCGCATTGCTCAAGGATATGAACGAACATCACCGCAAACTGAGCGAATGGGGCCTGTCCGTTCTGCCGCCTATGAGGTGTGAGAAGATATTGGACATCGGATGCGGGGGCGGTATGCTGATATCGCTGCTTGCCGATATGTTCGCAGATTCGAAGATATACGGCGTCGACATCTCCGAAGAGTCCGTCGCTCTGACGAAAGAGGTCAATGCGGGCATTGTGAACGAAGGAAGATGTCACGTATCGATGGCGTCGGTCTCCGACCTTCCTTTCGGGGACGGGAGCTTCGATCTCGTCACCGCGTTCGAAACGTACTTCTTCTGGCCGGACCTCGGGAACGATATAAAAGAGGCTGTATCAAAAATAAAAAGCGGAGGATATCTGATCGTTGTCTCGGAGATGTATCCGCATCCGGATTTTAACGAAAGGAACAACGAGGCGGCACGTCTGACGGGCCTCGTCCTCCGCGAGAACGATGTGATCGCCGATTTGATAGAGGGATGCGGAATGGATGTCTCCGTGCACATCGTAGAAAGGAACAACTGGGTCGCCTTCGTCGGAAAAAAGAGATGATCATCTGTTGTTCTTTAACCAAAGCCTGAGATGAAGTCTCAGTATCGTCAGACCGACGACCATCACCGCCACGCCGACCGCCGCCGATATACCGCCGGCGGTCCGCAGGTCCATCATGTACATCCCGATCCCTAAGAATATGAGCATCGCGCCGAACATGAATATCATTCTCGCCTTGGGGCGGTCGTACCACATGACAAGCCGATGACGCGGATATGATATCTATGTTTCGAAAAAAGAGGGAAAGGGAAGTGGTTTTAAGCTATCTTCGTACCGGCCGCGGGGCCCGCGCTCTGGTCGAACACCGCCGTAGGCGTGAACACCCATACCGCGCTTGCCTTGAGACCCATTCCCGCGAGGACCTGGTTCATGTTGTCGAGCATCGGACCTTCCGCCACACGCTGCTTGACCTTGACGTTAACGACATACGACGCCTTTCCCACAAGGGCCAGGAACGCCGCCTTGTCGTTCTTTCCGAGATTCGCCGATGATGTCTTCATCAGTATCTCGCCGACGATTATCGTGTCCGCCGCCGCCGCGCGTATGCTTCCGCATACGATCGAGTGCGGCTGTCCGTCGGCGCCTACCGTCGTCATCACTTTCACGGCATTCGGGTCGTTGAACGCTGCCAATACGTTTTCCGGGATCATTACCATTTGGATCACCGAGGGTGAACACACTTGCGAATATAAAGTATAATCAGTTTCAGAAGTGTAAGTCTGGCCGGGGATCACCGCGATCTCTTGGACCCGGGCTTGTACAGGTTGTATTCCAGCAATATTATCAGGAACGCCCCGCCCGCGATGAACAGCGGATAGAATTGCGCGTAATCGAACATGGGACCGCCAACAGCGTGTTCCTATTTAATCCTTGATCATGCCTTTCTGAGGTGCTGGACCACTAATTTCACTTCGCCGTCCTGTGTTAACGGCATAGTTATGCACTTGTATTTTTCACCGGTCGTCGGGATTATCCTTTCGCTTCTGTACCTGTCGTCCCTTATTGCCGAGATCACCTGACAGTCATCGCACGGCGTTGTCCTTCCGAACAGGGTGAAACAGCTTTTTCCGACCACGGTCTCCAGCGGCCGGTGGAACTTCTCCGTTCCGGCGCGGTTCATCCATACCACCGTATGCTCCGAATCGTGAATTATTATTATGTCATCGATCTCGTCCAAGACGATGTTCAGCAGACTTTCCTCGTATCCTCCGTCGTTCTGAGCTTCCATGGTAACACACATACATGTATGCATCTATGCTTTTATATTATGATTGCTGAACAGCATCGCTCAGACCGTGACACAAACCGATGCGGACATACGAATTACGTATGTGTTTTTCGCTTTTCGTAGTTTGTCTCCGTCTTTCATTGAAAAACATCGCCGGCATGTCTGTATTCGCATGGAACAATATTTTATATGGAAAAAAACATACTGCGAAGGAATGAGCTACGACCTTATCATAATCGGTGCCGGCCCCGGAGGCCTTACCGCCGGTATATACGCCAGGTCACGGATGATGAACACCCTCATCATCGACGCCGGGGAGGTGGGCGGCCAGCTCGTATCCTTGTATCCGGATAAGGCGATACAGAACTATCCGGGATTCGAGAGGATCCAAGCTCGTAAACTCTCCGATAAGTTCTATGCTCAGGTGGAATCGATGGACTGCGAGATAAAGGACAGGGAACGGGTGAAGGACATAAAGAGCGGGAACGAAGAGCTCGTTGTGGTCACCGATAAAGGAGAATATCATACGCATTCCGTCATCGTCGCCATAGGCATGGGGATGTTCAAACCGAAACGGATGGGATGCGAAGGGGAGGAAGCTTTTGAGAATAAGGGGTTATGTTACATAATGCCCCCGAAAGAGGAACTTATCGGAAAAAAGGTCGTTGTCCTCGGCGGCGGGAACAGCGCCATAGAGATGGCGCTGATCGCCGATTCCGTGACGGATACGACGATAGTCCACCGCAGGGACGTGTTCAGATGCGACGAGAACAACACCGAATCGCTGAAAAAGAGCGGAATAACGACGATAATGAGCTCCGATGTCGTTTCGGTGAACGGCGGCGATAAAGTGAGATCGATCAC